>JBGSIR010000381.1:0-2922 GCA_041742415.1 Fimbriimonadaceae bacterium
CGGCATTTGCCGGCCAGCCGGAAGCCGCCTACCGATGCATCGTCGAGCACGATTGGAGCTCCAACGGCGCGGCCAAGGACATCACCGCGGCCGTGACCGCCGCACTGGCGGCCTCGATCGCCGGGCAGGCCGGGAGCCTTGCCAAATTTGAGCGGGTCATGGAGCAGACCGATCCCTTCGGGCTCCGAAACACTCGCTGGGTGAGCCGGGGCCTGCTGGTGTGGATCTGGGCCGCCGAAGAGGCCTGCCGCCGCGCCGAGGGATGCCCGGTGCGCCTCTTCAAAATCCTGGAGGCCGACTCCCATGCCGAGACATGGTGGGAGGCGCACGTGGTGATCTTCCACGCCCTCACGATGCTTCGGTTTGCGAAAGAGCGCCCGTTGGCCGCGCTCATGGTGGCCGCGGCCTTTGGGCACGACTCCGACTCCACTGGCCAGCTCATCGGCCAGATTGCGGGCGCGCTCAACGGAGCAGAGATCTGGCCGGAAAACGTTTGGGAGCCAGTGCGGCAGGGGATGATTCGGCTTTACGAAGAAGACCCGGAGTCTTGGCCTTCCAGGCTCGCCAGCAACTGAATCTGGCGGCGGAGCGCCTCCTGCGAATAGGCGAAGACCGCCTCGATGAGCGGATTCCATTCGTGATAGAGATCGGGAAGCTCACAGGGCTCAACCCAGCGCCGCCCGAGCGATTCAAAGCCGGTGCTGATCGGCCTCACGTCCTGCACCTGCCCCGCAAAGACCTCCGCCCACCGCACGTCGCCGCCGTCAATCAGCTTGTAGGCGCCGAGGAAAACGATGGGGTCCATGCGGGCGCCGGCCTCTTCGAGGGCCTCCCGCTCGGCGGCTTCCCGGGCCGTCTCCCCGGCCTCAACCCGCCCGCTTGGGATGCACCAGCCTCGGTCGGGAATCTGCGCCAGCAGGATTTTCCCCTCGCGCCAAGGAAAAATGAGCGCGGCAAATGCGCGGTGCGGCGGACGGAACGGCGCCGGGTGAAACTCCATGATTTGGCGGCCCCAGCGGCCGACCGGAAAGCTCAGGGCGCGGCCTCCCAGCTCCAGCGCAGAACCTTGCCCAAAAGCTCTTCGCGGGGGATGGGGCCGAGGTCGCGGCTGTCTTCGCTGGCCGGGCGGTTGTCTCCCAGCACATAAATCGTGCCTGGCGGCACTTTGAAGTCTCCCTGGCGCAGCGACCAGCCTCGGCGCGGGGCCAAATAGGGCTCCACGGTGTCGCCCGGCATGGCATAGACCCGCTTGATGTAGACGCCCCGCTCGGGGTCCTTCAGCACCACCACGTCGCCCACCTTCACATCGCCCACCAGCCAATAAGCGCTGGTCATCAGCAGGCGCTCCTCGTTCCACAGGGTCGGGCTCATCGAATCTCCGGTGACCTGCACCATGCGAAAATTGAAAAAGAAAAACGCCAACGCGCCGCAGATGGGCAGGAGAACCAAGCCGAAGGAGGTGATGAGGCGGGGTTTGCTGCGGGACATGCGGACCGGGGAAGAGCGGAGCGGCGCTTCTTCTGCGGTTATACTCCACCGTCGCGGAGCCCCCCTCCGAGCTTATGGCCGATCTTCTTCGCTGGATGGATGCCCACGCCCCGACAATCATTCTTGTCTTGGCGGTGATTTCGCTTGTCAGCCTGACGGCGGCGATTCAATCCACCCGGGCCGTGAGAAAAATTTCCAACCGCTGGCGCGCGCTTCTTTCCGATTCAGACGTCGAAACCCTGGGCATGATGCTTCAGCAGCACATGGAGGAGCGCATGGAGATGAGGGCCGACCTGCGCGAGCTGGACGACCGAACCGCCGCGCTGGAGACCCAAATGAAGTCGGCCAAGCGCTACCTGGGCTTCCACCGCTACAACGCTTTTCCCGATGTCAGCGGGGACCAGAGCTTTGCCCTGGCCGTCTATGACGAGCTGGGCGACGGCGTCATTCTCACCAGCCAAGTCGGCCGGGAATCCGTGAGGGTCTATGCCAAGCGGCTGGTGAATGGCGAGCCGGACAAAGAGCTGACCGAAGAAGAGGACGCCGCCCTGCAGGCCGGCGCCCGCCGGAGTGGGCGAAGGTGAGCCGAAGAGCGGACGATGACCTACTGATTGCCCGGGCGCAGAAAGGCGACCGCGAGGCGCTGAATGAGCTCATCTCCCGCTATGAAGCCAAGGCCTACCAATACGCCTTCCGCCTGACCCGCGATCCCGACAAAGCCGCCGAGCTGGCCAGCGACGCCTTCTATCGCATCTGCACGTCGCTCAAGTCCTTCAAGGGCCAGAGCGCCTTCACCACCTGGCTCTACCGCATTGTCACAAACTGCTTTCTGGACCGCCGCAAGCGGGACAAATCTGACCGCAACGTCAGCATCGACGCTCCTGGGCCAGGCGGAGCCGACCGCCAGTTTGAGGACGAGGGCGATACACCCGACATCCACGCCGAACGAAGCGCCCGAGAAACCGCGCTGCAGGAGGCCCTGGCGAAGCTCCCCGACTACCAGCAGTCGATGATGGTGATGTACCACGTCGAGATGCTGAGCTACGAGGAGATCGCCCGAGTGCTGGACCTGCCGCTGGGCACAGTCAAGAGCCGCCTGAACCGGGCCCGCGCCGCGCTTCGGGACCACTTGTCGGGATGCATGGAACTCTTCAATGTGTGAAGCGGTCATACAACACTGAGACATCGTCATGAACAGCGCACGCGCCCGTGAGTTCTTTTCCGACCATCTGGAGGGAACGTTGGATGAAGGCCTGAAGCAGGCCTTTGAACGCGCTTTGGCGAACGACGAGGAGCTGCGTCAGGAGTACCGCGAATTCGCGGCCATTCTGCGCGCTCTCCCCGAAATCCAGTCTCAGCCCATCGCCGTCCCCTCAGACCTGCATCACAAGATCATCGACCGTGTGATGCCCGCCCTCGACAAGCGCAGCGCCG
>JBGSIR010000382.1:0-2307 GCA_041742415.1 Fimbriimonadaceae bacterium
GGCCCGCGCCTGCGGGTTGTCTCCCCCACCGGCCGCGACCTGCCGCCCTCGGCGGGAGCCGTGAGCTGGCAGGGCCTCAAGCTCGATGTGGACCTCGTCAAAGAGTGGGAGCAGATCTATTGGGACGCCTGGCGCCTGAACCGCGACTACTTCTATGCGCGGAACATGCACGGCGCGGACTGGGACGCCATCGGCAAAAAGTACGCCAAGTACCTGCCGGCGGTGCGCGACCGCGAGGAGCTGACCGAGCTCATTCGCTGGCAGCAGGCCGAGCTGAGCATCGGCCACAGCTTCCGCCGCCCGAACCCGACCGACCCGATTCGCGGCACGACCACTCAGGGCTTCCTCGGAATCGAGACCGAGCCCTCTCGGGGCGCCCTGCGCATCAAGCGCATCTATCGCGACGACTTCGCCCTGGGCTCCTCGCCCCTGGCGGAGGTCGGACAGGCGGCCAAAGAGGGAGACTACATCCTGGCGGTGAACGGCCATCCGGTGGATGAAAAGTCCGACCTCGCTTCGCTGCTCGCCGACCGCGTCGGCCGCACCGTGAGCCTTAAGGTGGGCGACCTGCCCATCTTTGAAGGCGCCCGCGATGTGGTGGTCCAGGTCATCAGCGAAGCGGCTCACCGCCAGCTTTGGGGCCAGGACGTGATTCGGCTTTGGCGTGAAAAAGCCGCGCAGATGAGCGACGGAAAGATCGGCTACATCTTCCTGCGGGCCATGGGCGACAGCGACATGGCGGAGTTCATCACCCAATACTTCCGCCAGCTCGATAAGGAGGGCCTCATCATCGACATCCGCGGCAACAATGGCGGATACATCGGAGGCGTGCTGGTGAACATCCTGCGCAAGGAAACCTACATGCGCCGCAGCCAGCGCAACTCTGTCGAGGCCAGCAGCCGCTACCACGACTCCTTTGAGGGTCACCTTTCGGTGATCATCAACGAGGAGAGCTATTCGGACGGCGAGGGCTTCCCGAACCGCTTCCGGCTGGCCGGGCTGGGCGAGCTGGTGGGCAAGCGCACCTATGGCGCCCTGGTGGGCAGCGCCCCGGCGTGGCCCTTTGTGGATGGCGGAGCGATGCAGGTGCCGCGCTATGGCAACTACATCGGCGACGATTGGGTGGTCGAGGGGCCCGGCGTTTCGCCGACCATCGAGGTCGAAAGCGACCCGAACCTCTACGCCCAGGGCGTGGACGCCCAGCTTGAGGCGGCGGTGAAGGACATGCTGGCCAAGATCGCCCGCAATCCCATCGTCCGCCCCGTCGAGCCCCCCGGCCGCCCCTTGGCCGGCACGCGCGGCGGCGGACGCTGAGGGCACAAGTCGAGACCAGAAGAGGGGGGGCCGGCAAAACCGGCGTCCCCTCTTTGCGTCTACTCGGCTGGCTCTTTTCTCACCGTGCACTGCCAAGCGCAAAAAGGGCCTGCTGATCATTCATCCCAAGAACCTGAATCTGCTTGACGCGCGATGATTCGCCGCGGAGGATGCTGACGGCGGACTTGGGCACGCCCAGCCGCTTGGCCAGGAGGGCGCAGATGGCCTTGTTGGCCTCGCCATCGGCCGGAGCCGCGCGGACCCAGACGCGGATGACGTCGCCCTCCGTCTCAATCTTCTCCTGCCGAGCGCGGGGCGTGGCTCGGATGGTGAGCTCAGCCTTGGGAGGCATCGGCGCGGCCGAGCTCCACCGTAAGGTGGGGTTTGGGGTCCTGCCGTTCGATCTGTTCAAGATAGCCTTCCAAAAGCTGCTTGAAGTGAGTGCGGAACTGCGCCGCCTCCTCCTTCACTGCCTCGGTTTGGAACAGCGTGCGCTGGGCATGAACTTCCGCCTGCCGGATGATTTCGGCTGCCGAATTCTGCGCATCGAGAATGGTGGCCTCGGCCTTCTGTTGAGCGGCATTGCGGAGGTCGTCGCTGGCTCGCTGGGCCAGGATGAGAGCTTCGGTCATAGACTGCTCTTGGGTTTCGAACCGGCGAACCTGGGTCTTGAGCGTCTCGTTTTCGACGGTCAGTTCGCGGTTTTCGCGCTTCAGCGTCTCCAGCGCGCGCGCCGCTTGAGCCAGCAGAGCGCGGACGGCGCCCTCGCGGAATCCTTTCCAGCCGCGCGGAAGCTGCGCGTTTTCCAGTTCGATGGGGGAAATCGTTTCCATTTTTAGCCGGGCCTCCATGCCCTGCATATTTACTATGACGCACTTTTCGAACAATCGGTCGCGCGGTATTGTGGGGGAAGGTTGAAGACCCCATGAAACACGCACTGACGCGCCGAGAAATGATTCAGCGGACCACGATGGCCGCCGGGGCCGCCGGCAT
>JBGSIR010000383.1:0-3052 GCA_041742415.1 Fimbriimonadaceae bacterium
GTGCTGGCGGGCACCACGTTCTCGGCGGCGGCGCGGCTGTCGCGCAGGCCCTTCTTGGCGGTGTCCACGGTGGCCTGGCTGTTGGTGTAGGCGTGCACGGTGGTCAGCAGGCCCTTTTCAATGCCGAAGCGCTCGTGCATCACCTTGGCCACCGGCGCGAGGCCGTTGGTGGTGCAGCTCGCGTTGGAGATGACGTGGTGGCTGGCCGGGTCATACATCCCGTCGTTCACGCCGAGCACGATGGTCACGTCCTCATTCTTGGCCGGGGCCGAGATGATGACTTTCTTCACCGTGCCGCGCTTGTGGGCGACGGCCTTGGTGGCGTCGGTGAAGAATCCGGTGGATTCGATGACGATGTCCACGCCTTCGCTGGACCAGTCGATGGCGCCGGGGTCGCGCTCGCTAAAGCTGCGGATGCGCTTGCCGCCGACAAAGATCTCGCCGTCGCCTTCCTTCACTTCGGCCGCCAGGTTTCCATAGACGGTGTCGTGCTTCAGCAGGAAGGCGTTGGTCGCGTCGTCGGTGAGGTCGTTGACCGCCACCACTTCGACGTCGTTGGGGTAGCGCTCCATGATAGTGCGCAGTGAAAGGCGCCCGATGCGCCCAAATCCGTTGATTCCAACCTTAATGGCCATTCGTTTCTCCTGAGCGACCTCGGCGTCCCTCTCGTCCTGGCAGGATACCGGGGGAAGGGCCCGCGAATGGAGCCTGGATTGGCATCAGGACCAAAAGGCGCGGCCATCGGCGGAGGATGAGACGGTGCAGCCGCACGCCTATGCCATGCCCGGCCAAGCCCAAAAATGGCGCAGCGGTCAAGCTGATCACAAATGCCGTGTGCACACCGACCAAGTTTTCCTCACCAAGACCGTTAAGATAAGCCAAAAGTGGAATCGTGGACAGCGGACCCAGAATGGCGATCAAGATGGAGCGGACAGCATCGCACGGGGCCAACGCCCGACCCATCAGGGAGACCAAACCGGGCGCGTTGCACATCAGGCAGAGCGCGAGCGTCTCGACCGGTCGGTCCTGCCGCCATGCGGCCAACAGGCAAACCGCAAACGTGGCCGCCGCCGCCCAAGCGGAAGCCCGCCCGGGCGAAAATCTCAGCGATCCAAGAGGCTGATTCGGCGCCTCAACCGGGCCACTTGCCATTGCCTGCCCTCCCCAATCTCGCCCCGATGGGCCTCAGCTGCACCGTGTCGGGCATCAGCCACACCAGCCCTTCGTGCATGAGCCTTCCCAAATAGTGGCCCATGAACGCCGCGCAGACGCACGCGATGAGCATGGGCAAGATGAACAGAAGATAGAAAAAGCCAAGAAAGTGCAGCGCGAAGGCCGAGGTCACGGCGAAGGCCGCATATCCGGCAAAGAGCGAGGGCCCGGTGTCGGTCGGCGCCATCGCCTGCCGAATCAGGGCCATATGAAATGCCGTGGTGACCGGAAGGGCGAGCACCCAGAGATCAAGCTCGGAAAACTGCTGCCCCAGCCTCAGTGTCACGATGACCCAGGCAAAGCCAAAGGCCAGCATCCAAGCAGTGGCCCGCCGATGCGCAAATCGGAGCACCTTTTCGCTGGTCATGGCCCTACTTCAGAATACGCCGCCCCGCTTTTGATGGGAGCGGCACTGGCAACTTGCCGGGGCGCGGCGCCCGGATTGGCATCAGCACGAGCCAATGGGGGCGATGATTGAGGATGAGTTGATGCAGCCAATATCCGAGCCCATGGCCCAACAGTGAGATGCCTGCTGAATAAAGGGCCACGCTCAGAGTGGCGCTGAAAAACAACCCGGCATATTCATCGAACAGCACAAATGGCAGAGCCAGCAAATAGGGGAAAAAGCCTTGCACCATCGCGGCCCGTAAGCTGCCGGGAGCCAGCCCACGGCGAACCAAATTCAAAATGAGTGGGCCAAGAATCGCCAGCAGCGCGGCAATGACCACACCGTGTCCCCCCAGCGCCAAGCCGACCATCAAGCAGACGGCAAATGAGGCCGCCGCTGCCCATGCCGAGGCTCTTGTTGAGGAAAATCTCAGCAGGCCCAGCCTCTGGCCTTGGCTCAAGGTTCCGCTCCTGCGACCGAGGCCATCAAGCTATTTTAGAGCATGTCCCTCCAAGGCCGCCTCATCGCCGGTCACTGGACCGAGGCAGGGCAAGCGGCTGCATCCAAAGAAGGCTCGGAGCCACGCAGTGGATGACCATGCGCGCCCCCAGGCCAAGCAAGTGCCCGGCGACTGCCGGAGCAATCGCCAAGACATTGGCCAACGGGATTCCGTAAACGCCGTCAATCATCTGCCCGGTGGCCAATAATGCTGCTGCCGAGCCGGCGACCTGAGACAACAAGAAGAGGAGCGCCGCCGCTTCCAACGAAGTCGAAGCGAGGAGTCGCCGAACTCCCATCAGAACCACCGCAGAAACAATGCAGCTTACAAAAAGAATCGGGAAACCCATGGCCGGCGATGCCACAAAGGGCAGAAGCAGGCCCGAGACCGCCCAGGAACTGAACGCCGCCAAGCAGACCGCCCATGCCGTGGCCCGGCTAGGCGAGATCCGCTCGCGTCTCATCCCAGGAAATTTACCGCAGCCGGGCCATGCAAGCCGCCGGGGGCGCAGCGAGCGTAGAACCCATCATGAATCCTGACCAGTCGCCCGCCGAGCGCCTTTTGGAGCGCATCGAGCAGGAGAGCGGGGACAACCCACGCCTGCGGGCCTTTGCCGACGCCCTGCGCGTGGAGCTGGAGAACCTGGACCGCGACCGCCAGGAGCAGGCCAAGACCCTGGCCGCCTATGAGGAGGCCTACGAAAAGCTCACCCAGCCGGCCAACCGCATCGGCGTCTATCTGAAGCCCCTGCCCGAGGGCCTGGCGCTGGTGGTGCTGGGAGACACCGAATATGTGGCGATGGTGGACCCCAACGTGGACGCCAACGCCCTGAACCCCGGCGACCGAGTGCGGCTGAACGACGCCTATGCGGTGGTCGGCCTGGCCGAGCCAGCGGTGGGCGGTGGGCTCATCAAGGTCATCGACGCTCTGGCCGATGGCCGCCTGCGCGTGGG
>JBGSIR010000384.1:0-10776 GCA_041742415.1 Fimbriimonadaceae bacterium
CGGTGAAGGCCAGCGGCGCCGCACTGGGCAAAGGCGTCGTGGTCTGCGGCAGCCTGGCCGAGGCCGAAGACGCCCTTGAAATGATGCTGGTGCGCGGCGAGCTGGGTGATGCGGGGCGATCGGTGGTCGTGGAAGACCGACTGGTTGGCCCAGAGTTCAGCCTGATCACGCTGGTCGGCGGCGGAGGATTTTTCAGCCTGCCCATCGCCCAGGATCACAAGGCCGCCTTCGATTTTGGCCAAGGGCCAAACACGGGCGGAATGGGCGCCGTCTCCCCGGCTCCGGGTCTGCCCGAAGGCATCGCCGAGCGCGCGGAGGCCGAAACCGTGGCGCCGCTTCTGAAAGAGCTTGAGAAGCGCGGCGTGGACTATCGCGGCGTCCTGTTCAGCGGGTTTATGATCCACGATGGCCGCCCGCTTTGCCTAGAATTCAACGTTCGCTTTGGCGACCCGGAAACGCAGTGCATCATGCCTCGGCTTGAGCCTGGGCTGGCCGAAAGCCTGCTGGACTGCGCCGAAGGCCGGCCCCCCCGTCCGGTGGGCGAGAACACCTGCGCCTCGGCCACCGTGGTCTTGGCGAGCGGCGGCTATCCGGGCGATTGCCAAAAGGGATTGCCGATCGATCTGCCCGAAGAAGGGCCGCAATCGGCCCTCTTTTTTGCGGGCGTCTCCAAGTGGCATGGCGGTTTTGTCACCAGCGGCGGACGCGTGCTGGGAGCGACGGCCTGGGATGAATCTGCCGAAGTGGCCCGGCTGCGCGCCTATGACTTGGCCCAGCGGGTCAAGTTCGCCGGGCGCCAGATGCGCAGCGATATTGGCCTGGGCGGCTGACAGTTTGCCCAAAGAATCTCAATCGGGTGAACAGGGAATTCGCTTGAGCGTTATAAAAGAAGACACCGGCATCCGCGAGCGGGCCGGAAGGAATCAGAAATGAAGAATGCACTTACGATCGCGCTGGGAATTGTCCTGGCCGCAGGCATCGCCCTCCCGGCTGCCGCTCAGCAGGCCGGCCCGCGCACAGGCGGCGGACAGCAGCAGCGCATGGACCCGGCCAAGATGCAGGAGTTCCGCAAGAAGATGGAAGCCAAGCGCGAGGCCATCTACAAGGAGCTGAAGCTCACCGCCGCCCAGATCACCCAGATCAAGGCCGCCGACAAGAAGATGCAGGACGCCATGCAGAAGCTTCGCCCGCAGGGCCAGGCCCAGGGTCAGCGCCCCACGCAGGCGCAGATGACCGAAATGCGCACCAAGTCGCAGGCCATCCGAAAGGCGCACTCCGATTCGCTGATCAAGATCATGACCAAGGCCAAATATGATCAGATGAACAAGCGCATGGCCGAAGAGGCTGTGAAGGTTGCCAAGGCGATGGGCATCGAAATGCCTCGCATGGGCGGCGGCGGTCCTCGCGGCGGCGGCGGAGCCTAAGGCTTCTCGCCTCGTTTCTGGCCCCTGGACCCAAGAGGTTCAGGGGCTTTTTTCTGCCCTCCGCATCCCCTCTGGGCCGCAGAAAGTAGTACGAGCGTTATGGACAGACAAACCGCCCGCACTTGGGATGGCGTGGTCGGATTCATCCTCTGCTTCTTCAGCCTTGGCGGCTTTTGCATTGGCCTGCTTGGCATGGGCCTGGGCGCCCTAGTCGGCGTTGCCTCGGTGGCCGAAGGCCTGCGCACCGGCCCGGGCGCGGCGATTGTGGGTGGACTGCTGGGCGGAGCCGCAATCTTCTTCAGCCTGCTGGCGATGCTTCAGTTCGTCGGCGGAATTGGCCTCATCAAGGGCCGCCGCTGGGGGCACATGCTCACGGCAATGGTCGCCGGGTCTCAGCTTCTTTTCGGGTTGATGGCGGGCGAGCCGTTCAGCATCACCGGCGGGCTCTTGGCAGGGATTTATTGCCTGCTGCGGCTCACCGGAAAGCTCGGGTCTAAGCCCGCTTGATGCACAATGGAGGGCATGGATGCCCTCCAAATTTCGCTGACTGCTTCCGACAAGGCTCTTCGCCAATTCACCACAGCTCTGAATGGCCTTTCCGAGGCTGAATCGGCCGCCAAGCTGGGCGAGCACAGCCTCTCGCCCAACGAAATGACGCTGCATTTGGCCGAGTGCCGCGCCGCGGTCATGGCGCAGATTGCCGGACAGGAGCACGAATGGGGCACGTTCCAGCCCGCCGAAGGCGAAGCTCCGACCGCCGCTCTGGAGCGCATGCAGGGCGAAGCGAAGGCGGCGGCGGCCGCGGCAGCCGATCCGGCCAAGGCCGCAGAAGTCGTGATGGACTATATGGCGCTTCACGATGCCTACCACGTCGGCCAGCTCGTCACCTATCGCCTGACCTGCCAGCCGGAGTGGGACCACTACTCCATCTATCGATAAGAAAGTCCCGTTGATGCTCTGCTCAAGCTTGCTGGCGCACAGCGAGCCTGAGCAGGGCATAATCGAACATGCTCCTGGCGCCTCCGGCTCCGTTTGATGTGGTGGGATATCTTCCCAACTACCGGCTCGAAGCCTTCGAGCAGATGGAGCTGACGGGCCTGACGGATGTTGTCATCTTCTCGGTCGAAGTGAGCCCGAACGGGGAGATCCGGTGGGCGCACCTCACCGAAAGCCAACTGAGCTCGGCCGCCCGGCGATGCCGCGAGGAGGGAATTCGGCCGCTTCTCTCCATTGGCGGCTGGGAGAGGTCTCAAGGGTTTGCAGAGATGTCCGCCGATGCTGTCGCCCGTCGGGCCTTCACGCGGGCTTGCGCTGCCATGGCCGACCGGCACCAGCTTGCCGGCATCGATCTGGACTGGGAGCACCCGAAGAATCCGGCCGAAGAGGAGGCCTATGCAGACCTTCTGGCGTCGCTCAAGGCCGCCTTGGGGCCAAGCCGCATGGTGACCATCGCCAAAGCCGGCTGGCAAAAGCTGCCCACCCGAGCGTGGAAAGCCGTTGACCGTGTGCACGTGATGGCCTATGACCACGACGGGCCCCACTCCACTTTTGAGCAGGCAGTGCAGGATGTCGCAAGTGTGAAGGCGCTCGGCGCGCCGGCCAAAAAGCTCGCTCTCGGGCTGCCATTCTATGCCCGACACGAACAGAAGGGGGATGCACTGACTTACGGCCAAGTTCGGGAGAGATTCAAGCCTGGTTCGGCTCAGGACCGGGCCGAAGGCTATTTCTGGAACAGCCCGGCGCTGATCGCCCAAAAAATGGCTTGGGCGCGGGCGCAGGGTTTGGGCGGAGTGATGATTTGGGAGATCGGCCAAGACGATCCTGGCCCGGAGTCACTCCTGGGGGCGATCCGGCGTGCGCTGGCTGGCTAGCATTTTTGCCGGGGCGTTGGCCTGCGCTGGGATCGCGGCTCCCCTGCAGTTTTGGGCCGTGGCGGGCTCGGTGGAGGATGCGGCGATGCTGCGCGGGCTGGCGCAGGATTTCAAAGAGGAGACCGGGATTGAGGTCGAAGTCACCCCGCTGGCCTGGGGCGATTTTCGCACGAAGTATTTCGCCGCGATGGCCGCCGGCCTGCCGCCCGACTGCGGCCTCACCAACCTAGGCGGTCCATTTGAATATGGCGCTGTGGGCGGACTCTACGACTTTCGCACCGAGTTGGGCCCCGTTGGCGCGGCGCTTGAGAAGGAGTTTCGCCCCGAACTGCTCCCCATGTTCACAGTGGAGGACCGCCTCTATGGCGTGCCCAGCGACCTCAGCACCCTCGCGGTGTTCTATCGCACCGACATCTTTGAGCGTCTCGGCATTCAGCCGCCCCGCACCTGGAGCGAGCTGAACCGCGCCTATGACCAGCTTGAAGCCGACGGCTGGCAGACAGCCTTCAGCTTCATTCGCTCGGCGCAGTGGGCGATGGGAAATTTCACCATGCCCTATGGCCTGCCCAGCATCGGCGCGGATGAATCGGGCCGGGCGCAGGTGAACTGGCTGAATCCGGAGTATCAAAAGGGCGTCCATTTTGCCCTGATGACCTGGAGCGCACGGAACCTGCACGGCGCCGACCTGCAGAGCCGACAGGTCGGTCTGTTCCGGTCGAACGACCGCGAAAATGCCTCCCCAATGGTCGTTGACATCACCTATTTCGGAGAGAGCCTGCGCCGCCAGGCCCCGGAGCTGGAAGGGAAGTGGGCCGCCATCCCTTGGCCCCGCGCCGACGATGGCGAAGCCCACAACGTGATGGGCGGCACCGCCTATGTTGTCTTTCGAAAGTCCAAGCGGCCGGAGGATGCTGCCCGATGGATTGCTTTTCTGAGCCGGCGCGAAAGCCAAAACGCCATGATCCTGGACCGGTTGAACCGCAGGGAGCAGAGCTCGCTGACGATGTCGAGCGTGCAGGCGGTTTGGGGACCGCAGAACGACGAATTCTGGAGCCGACCGGAGCTTGCTCCCTATCAACAGGCGCGTCAGGTGCTGGCCGCATCCTATCAGTCCTTTGCCACCACCGCCTCGACGCCCGGCTCAAACGATGCGGGGCGAATTGAGCAGAACTTGATCGACAAGGTGGGCGCCTGGATTCGCGGGCAGGTGGATGCGGAGGCGCAAAAGGCGGGCCTCAGCCGCGCTGAGCTTTTTCGAGAGATGGGCTCGGGGCGGCTGGATGCCGTCCGCAAGAGCCTGGAGGATCGGTCACGCAAGAAGCTGGCTGAAGAGTACGAGGCGGCTGCTCCCGCAGCGAATGCGGCGCTTGCGGCCGGCCAGGCTCGCTACGATCGGGAGCTGAAGGGCATCTCGGAGCGCGCTGCCGAGCTTGAGGGGCAGCTTTCGGTGCTCGACTTTGCCAAGTGGGGCGCTTTTGCCCTGATTCTGGCGGGCGGACTGGCGGTGGCGCTGAAGTCGCGGCTGCGGGAGCACT
Organism: Fimbriimonadaceae bacterium; assembly: GCA_041742415.1. GTDB lineage: Bacteria > Armatimonadota > Fimbriimonadia > Fimbriimonadales > Fimbriimonadaceae > JBGSIR01. The sequence continues at coordinate 4,831 of JBGSIR010000384.1, forward strand.
TTTGGAGCTATGCCTTTGTGGCCCCGCCGCTTGCGCTCGCGCTGATCTTTGTCTTTGTCCCGGCGGCTGCCGCACTTTGGATTTCCTTAACGGCTTATCATCCGGCCCTGCCGCTGGCTTCTGCGCGCTGGGTGGGATTGGAGAATTTTGCCCATGCCTTAGGGTCGGCCGATTTTTGGGCCTCATTGGGAAGAACTGTTCTGTTTGGGGCCGTCACGGTTCCCATTGGCATGGGCTTCTCTCTGCTTCTTGCCTATGCCCTTTCCATGCGTCCACGTGCTGAATCAGTGTGGCGGTTCCTCTTTTTTGCGCCTTTGGTCACAAGCATTGTTTCGGTGGCGCTCATCTTTACGCAGCTCTTTCTGAGCGGCAAGCAGGGGTGGCTGAATGGCCTGCTCTTGGGGCTGGGCTGGATTCGGGAGGCGATTCCATTCTTGGAGACCGATCAGTGGTTTATGCCAAGCGTGATGGTGCTGGCGATATGGCACGGATTGGCATTCACGATTCTCATTTTTCTGGCGGGGATGCAGCAGATTCCGGGCCAGATCTATGAGGCGGCAGAAGTGGATGGCGCGGGCCTGCTGCGGAGGTTCCGCCACGTCGCTCTGCCCGGTGTGCGGCCCCAGATCTTCTTCATCTCGATCATGGGATTCATCGGATCTATGCAAGTTTTTGAGCCAATCTATATTTTAGCAGGGAAGTCGGGCAATGCTGAGGCCCGGTTTGGCCCGAATGATTCCGGCCTCACCCTGGCCCCGCTCATTTACCGGGAGGGCTTCGAGACCTTTCGCATGGGCGAGGCGGCCGCCTATTCCTATCTGCTCTTTGCCATTGTGCTGGTCCTCAGTCTGGTCCAGCTCCGATGGGCGCAGCGAGGTGAGAACTCATGAAGGGCACACGCTTGGAGAAGGCTGGTCTCTACGGGGCGCTCACGCTCTTTGGACTGCTGCTTATTCTACCGTTCTACTATATGGTGGTGACATCGCTGAAGAGTTCGCAGGAGGTGGCCCGCCCGGAGCTGAGCATGACCGTTGAGCAGCCGACTCTGCTGGCCTATGACGAGCTGCTGAGGGGCGCAAACGTTGCCGGCGCAACTCTGAATTCAGCGCTCATCGCCGTGATCAGCACGTTGGGCGCCTGTCTGCTTTGTCCTCTGGCGGGCTATGCTTTTGCAAAGCATGCTTTCCCAGGGAAAAATGCGCTCTTTCTTGGCCTGCTCTCCACGCTCATGATTCCAGGATCGGTGCTGCTTGTGCCAAACTTTTTGCTGTTTCGAGACTTTGGCTGGCTTGACACCTTTGCCCCGCTGATCATTCCGGGCCTGGCCGGCGCCTTCGGTGTCTTTTTGTCGCGACAATTCATCGAGCGCATCCCGGACAGCCTCATCGAGGCGGCCCACTTGGATGGCCTCAGCGAGCCCGGCATCTTCGGACGCATCATCCTGCCGCTCTCCCGGCCGTTGGTGGCCGCGCTGGGCATTCTCACGTTCCTTGGGTCTTGGAATTCGTTCGTCGGTCCGTTGCTCTACCTGGTGGATGAGGACAAGTTCACCCTGCCGCTGATCATTGCCATGCTCCAGGGGCGCTTCCCGGGCGGCGAGCATGTTCAGATGGCGGGGGCCGTGGTCAGCATCGCGCCAGTGCTCATCCTGTTCCTGTTCTTCCAGCGGCAAATCGTGGCCAGCCTCGCATTCAGCGGGCTCAAGGAGTAGGTACTCTTTGGGCGGGGTTTTATGATGGCCTCTGCCTGGGCATAAGCGTCGCACCGCCCGACGCGCTGGATGAATTGTATTGATGCTCCCGCTTTTGGGGGCTCCGATTCTTGGGACATCTCCCAGCCAAGACCCATTGAAAAGCAAAAAAACCGAAACCTTCGGCCCCTTCCGGTGCCGGCATTGTTCGCGCATGGTCAGCCAGGACGGCGCCGGTTCGCGCCACCGCAACCACTGCCCCCATTGCCTTTATAGTCTGCACCTCGACAACGAACCGGGCGACCGGGCGGCGGAGTGTGGGAGCCTCATGGAGCCCATTGCTCTGTGGTCCCGGAGGGGTGGCGAGTGGGCCATCATTCACCGATGCACGGGCTGCGGCGAGCTCAGCTCAAACCGGGTGCTGGCCGATGACAACCCTTATGTGCTGCTTCAGCTTGCGGCAAAGCCATTGGCCACAGCGCCATTTCCGATTGAGCGAATTGAGCAGATCGAATGATCAATGCTCAAGAAAACTTGGCTGCCCCACAGGGACTCGAACCCCGACTGACGGTACCAGAAACCGGTGTCCTACCATTAGACGATGGGGCAGCAGGACTTGAGAGCATGAAGCCTTGCCGGGCCGCGCGTCAAGGCTTCGCGCCGAAAGGCCCTAGGCCGCGCGGGCGCAGGGGGTGGCCAGAGCCTCGCGGATGGCCGTGATTTCCTCCAGGACGCTCGCATCTGCCTGCCGCAGATCGAACTCCACATCGAGGCCCTCAGACCCCGCCTGCCGGGCCTCCCGCAGCACGTCCTCCAGCAAAAACCCCGCCGGCGGAGCGCCATAGACTGCAATCTTCAGAGCCTTCTTCGGCCCCTGCCATGTCAAAGTGTACACACCAACCCTTCCCTCGAGGCCACAACCAGAGAACCTCATGAAATAGATCGGGTGCGGGCCTCCTCGGCCATCCTGATGGGCTTGCGGGGCTGCCAAAGGTCTGGCGTGAATGCGGGCCAGCAATCCTCTCAAAGGCATAGAAAAAACCCTGCCTCTTCCCATTGGAAGCGGCAGGGCCTGCATGAAGATTGCTGCTCAGCTTAGCTCGCAGCGCGCTTCAGGTCTTCGTCGGTCAAGAGGATTGGCTCCACGCCCTTGTCGGCGCAGTCCGGCGGGATGATGACCCGCTTGACTTCCGGCCGGCTCGGCACTTCAAACATCACTTCGCTCATGATGTCCTCGATGATGGCGCGCAGGGCGCGGGCGCCGGTCTTGCGCTTCAGCGCTTCGCGGGCGATGCCCTTCAGCGCTTCGTCATGGAAGACGAGGTCCACGCCGTCGATTTCAAAGAACCGCTGATACTGCTTAATGAGCGCATTTTTGGGCTCCTTGAGGATCCGCATCAGCGTGTCAGCGTCCAGCTCCTCCAGGCTCGTGAGCACCGGCAGGCGGCCAACGAACTCGGGGATCAGGCCAAACTTCAGGAGGTCTTCGGGCAGAACATTGCTCAGGATGTCCTTCTTGCGCTCGGCCCGGCTCACCGGGTCGCTGCGGAAGCCCATGACGTTTTCCTTCTGTCGGCGCAGGATGATTTCGTCAAGGCCTTCAAAGGCTCCGCCGCAGATAAACAGCACGTTTGTGGTGTCGATCTGCAGGTAATCCTGCTGAGGATGCTTGCGGCCGCCCTGCGGGGGGACGTTGGCCACGGTGCCTTCAAGGATTTTAAGCAGCGCCTGCTGAACGCCTTCGCCGCTCACGTCGCGGGTGATGGAGGGGTTGTCGCTTTTGCGGCTGACCTTGTCCACTTCATCCACATAGATGATGCCTCTTTCGCAAAGCTCCTTGGCATTGTTAGGGTCCATGGCCTCGGCCGCTTGATAGAGCTTCAGGATAACGTTCTCAACGTCCTCGCCCACATAGCCCGCCTCGGTGAGCGCGGTGGCGTCGGCGATGGCGAAGGGAACATCCAGCATGCGGGCCAGGGTCTGCGCCAAAAGGGTTTTGCCGCTGCCGGTGGGGCCGATGAGCATGATGTTGCTTTTGCTCAGCTCGACTTCGCCGGACTCGGTGGGCAGCATCACTCGCTTGTAGTGGTTGTAGACGGCGACCGAAAGGGCCTTTTTGGCGGCGGTTTGGCCGATGACGTAGCCATCCAAATAGGAAAGAATTTCCTTCGGCTTGGGAAGCCCATCGCGGCCGGTGGAGCCGGAGACAGCCCGGCGGCGCGGCCCATCGGAGGCTCGCCCCTTGGACCCGCCTTCGGCGTTGAGAATGTCATTGCAAAGCTCAATGCAGTCGGTGCAGACCGCGCCGTGGAGACCCACGATGAGCTTGGGGACCTGGTCTTTGCCTTTTCCGCAAAGAAGGCAGCGGTCCCGTGTTTCACCCGATTTCGACATGCCGCTTCTTCTCCTTATCGGGCGCCAGGCTCCAAGACTTCATCCACCAGGCCATATTCTTTTGCATCGACAGCGCTCATATAGTAGTCGCGGTCACTGTCTTTGCTCACCTGCTCGGCAGTCTTGCCGGTGGCGTCGGCCAGAATTCCCATCAGGGTCTCCATGTACCGCTCCGCCTCCTTGATGGCGATTTTCATGTCGGAGAGCTGACCCCGTGCGCCGCCGGAAACCTGGTGGATCATGATGCGCGAGTTCTTCAGCGCATATCGCTTGCCCTTGGCTCCGCCGGCCAGCAGAACGGCGCCCATCGAGGCCGCCATGCCGACGCAGGTGGTGGCGACGGGCGATTTGATCATCTGCATCGTGTCGTAGATGGCGAGGCCAGCGCTCACCGAGCCGCCCGGGCTGTTCACATAGAGCTCGATGTCCTTGTCCGGGTCCTCTTTTTCCAGGAAGAGAAGCTGGGCGCAAATCAGGTTCGCCACATAGTCGTCGATGGGGGTGCCGAGGAAAACGATGCGGTCCTTCAGCAGCCTGGACCAGATGTCGTAGCTTCGCTCTCCGCGGGGCGACTGCTCCACGACATAGGGGACGGAAATGGCTTGATGCTCCATGCTTGCGGTTCTCCTTGGCAAATCGGGAGCCAAAGCGGCGCCTCGATTTCGTTCTTGCTGCAAACGGTACCCCGGCCCGCTCTGTTAGGCTGTGATTCAGGCGTTAAGCCGGGTCAATTCCGGCAATCCTGACAACCAAAGCGGTGGCGTTGTCACGTCCGCCGTCCAGCAGCGCGGCCTTCACGGCCTCATGCGCCGCGACGCTGGGGCCGTGGCTCATCAAGATTTGCCGCAGGCCCTCGTCGGGCACGTGGTTGGTCACGCCGTCGCTGCAGCCCAAAAAGGCGTCACCCGGCTCCAGGTCAAGCCAAGCCACCTGGGGCAACACCTGGCCCTCGCCGCCGATGGCCTGCAGCAGCACGTGGGCATAAGGGTGGCGCTCGGCCTCGGCCCGCTCCATTTGGCCGCTGTGCACCATCGACTCCACCCAGGTGTGCTCCTCGGTGAGCATGGTCAGCTCCTCGCCGCGCAGGCGATAGATGCGCGAATCTCCGACATGAGCCACCAGCGCGCGTCCTTGAACAATGCAGAGCGCCGAGAGGGTGCAGCCCATGCCTCGGCGGCTGGGAATGGCGCGGCCGCTGTCGGTGACAAAGCGGTGAGCAGCGTGGACGGCGGCCTCGGCGGCTTCGGCTGCGTCTTCGGCGGGGTGGCTGTAATAGACCTCCAAAAAGGTCTTGCCGGCGAGCTCGCTGGCGATCTGGCCAGCCTCGTGCCCGCCCATGCCGTCGCAGACAATGAACGCGGCTCCCCGGCTGGCGAGGACGCTGTCATCGTCGGGCATGAAGAAGTCGTATTTGTCTTCGTTGTTTTCGCGCACGCGGCCGATGTCGGTGCGGGCTCCGATCTCCAGTCGCACCCGATGCTCCAGCGCGACCGGCGGCCTCAGGGCTTCAGGGGCGTAAGGCGCGGTGATGTCGTCGCTCATTCGGCCACCCGGAGGCGCATGGCGGTGTGCCCGAGCTTCAGCTCGTCTTCGGGCGTGATCTGCGTGGGCTGATTCGCCGGCAGCTGGGCGCCGTTGACAAAGGAGCCGTTGGTGCTGCCGAGGTCTTCAAACATCACGCCGGTTTCGGAGACGCGCAGCACGCCGTGTCGGCCGCTCACAAATCCGTCGGCCAAAACAATATCGACGCCCTCGCGTCGGCCCAAAGTGTGCTCGCCTTCGGCCAGCCGAGCCGAGCCGCCTTCCCACTCAAGAACAAAGAGGGCCTTGGCCTGGGTGGTCGGCGCTGCGGCGAGGGCGGC
>JBGSIR010000385.1:0-1924 GCA_041742415.1 Fimbriimonadaceae bacterium
CCATGCCCGCCGCCTATTTGGCCGGAACTCCCGAGGCCAAGATGAGCGCCCATCTGAACATGGTCCAGGCCGCCCGAGAGAGCGGGCCGCAGGTGGAGATGGAGCACGACCGCAGCATGGGGCTCACCGAGATCACGGTGGCGTCGCCGGACAAATCCGGCCACCTCAGCCGCATCCTGGGCGTGCTCTACGCCAGCGATTTGAGCCTGCTGAGCCTGCGCGCGGCCACCATGGAGGGCGACCCCGCCATGATTTTGGACACCTTTTCGGTGAGCGCGGGCCGCCGCAGCGTGAGCGACCGCCACGCCCGGCTGGTGAAGGCGCGGCTGGAGAAGCTGCTGAAGGGCGAAGAGGAGCTGGAGGCCCTGATGCGCAGCCTCGGCAAGGACCCCAACCGCAAGCAGCAGATTCTGCGCTGGCGGCTGGAGCCGGGCCAAACCGCAATCTGGGATGTCGAGGCTCCGCGCGGGCGGGGATTGGCCTACCGCTGCTCCCGGCTGATTGCCGATGAGGATTGGAACATCTCCCTGGCCCGCCTGGGCCAGTGGGCCGGAAGGGGCTCGGTGAGCTTCTACATCTCAAGGCCTAGTGGAGAGCCTATCGGTGAAGAGGACATCCGGAGGCTGCTCGAAAAGCCGGGCGGGTAACTTCATGGCGTCATTATCATGAAAGTTGTCATTCTTGGCTGCGGTCGATCCGGCGCCGCGCTGGCCATCTCTTTGGCCAAAGGCGGGCACGAAGTGAGCGTCATTGACCTGAGCCCCCGCGCCATGCGCCGCTTGGCCGATTCGCCCACGGGCCGCCGAGTCATCGGCAATGGCCTCGATTTGGACACCCTGGAGCAGGCCGGAATCAAAGAGGCGGACGCTTTCTTCGCCCTCACCCGGGGCGACAACACCAATTTGATGGCCGCGCAGGTTGTGCAGCGCCAGTATCAAGTGCCTCGCGTGATGGTGAAAGTGGCCGACGCCGAGCGCGGCAAGGCTTATCGCAAGCTGGGCCTGAACTGCCTGAACGCAAGCGCCATCCTGGCCGGAGTCTGTGAAGACTGGCTGACGGGAGCCGAACTCAAGCCCGTGCACGACTATGCCGCGTTCGAAGCGGAAGCGAGGATGAGCTGAGCATGTATATCGTTGTGATTGGCGGCGGCAATGTCGGCGTCCAGCTGGCCAAGCGGCTGTTGGGCCGGGGCCACGAAGTGCTCCTGATGGAGAAGTTTTCTGACCGCGCCCGGAGGCTTGAAGGCCTGGTCGGCGAGCCCAATGTGATGGTCGGCGACGGATGCGACCTGACCGCCCAAAAGGAGGCCGGCTTCAACCGCGCCGACGTGGTGGTGGCCGTGACGGGCGAAGACGAGGACAACCTCATCGCCTGCCAGCTCGCCAAGGAGGCCTGGAACGTGAAGCGCGTGGTGGCGCGGGTGAATGACCCCAGCCACGAGACGATCTTCCGAGAGCTGGGCATCGACGACACCGTGAGCGCCACGGGCATCATCTACAACCTCATCGAGCAGCAGATCGGAAGCAGCGATCTCGTGCCTGTGGGCGCCCTGCATCGGGGCCAGATGGAGGTGGTGGAGAGCACCGTTTCTCCCCGCTCGCCGCTCATCGGCCGCGCTGTGCGAGAGATTCAGCTTCCCAAGGACTGCCTGCTGGTCTACACCGTGCGCGGCTCTCAGGGCATGCCCGTGAACGGCGACACCGTCCTCCAGGCTGGCGACATGGTGGTGGCCCTTGTGCCCACCCAAGACGCCGATGCCTTGAAGTCGGTCCTCTGCTCGCGCACGATGGACGTCTAAGCCATTAGTGGTGACCCGCCGATGAAGCCCAGCCTGCGCCAAAGCCAAATTCCTTGGCTGGTCATGTCGGCGCTCACTGCTGTCGGGCTCATGGGCTATGCGGTGCTGAGCCAGCCCGGCCCCGCC
>JBGSIR010000386.1:0-4682 GCA_041742415.1 Fimbriimonadaceae bacterium
CACGGTGCGCGAAACGCCGAGCTCGGCCATGATGCGCAGCCGGTTGGCGCGCAGGCTGCTGCCGGTCTCGGTGTTCACCACGATGGCGGGCACCAGGTGCGGCACCTTCACTTCGCAGGCGCCCCAGCTGAACTCCACATTGACATTCACTCCCTGCTCGGCAAACCAGCGCTGGGTGGTGGCGACATATTCGGTGGCGATGGTGGCGCCCGCCAGGTCCCCCGGCTTGTGATAGGGCGAATCTTCGGCCACGGCCAGCACGATGCGGATGGCGTTGTCGGTGGCGCGGCTGTACTGCAGCTCGCAGACCTCCACCAGGTCGCGCCCGCTGTCGCGCACCCAGTCCTGCCCGCTCAGCCCGGCGTCGATGATGCCGTCGGCGATGTAGCGCGGAATCTCCTGCGGGCGGAGCAGGGTGGTCTCCATTTCGGGGTCGTCGATGGAGGGGTGATAGCTGCGCTTGTCAGCGTGGATGGTGTATCCAGCACGGTCGAAGAGCGAGAATGTGGCCTCCTGGAGGCTTCCCTTCGGCAATCCCAAGCGGAGCAGCATAGGCAGGAGGGTACCGAGGGGCCTCTGGATGAACCTGGGCAGCATGGGCGAATGGGCCAGAATCGAAGACATGCCGCTGGTCCGCGTCACCGTCATGCTCAAGCCCGATCTGCTCGACTCAGCGGGAAGAGCCGTCGCCGACTCCCTGCAACGCATGGGCTTCGATTCTGTGGCCCAGGCCCGCATCGGCCGCGTGGTGGAGCTGGAGGTGGCCGAGGTGGATGAAGAGCAGATCCGCGCCATGGCCAGCCGCCTTCTGGCCAACCCGGTGACCGAAGAATGGACCTATGAGGTGGTGGAGTGAGGGCCGCCGTCCTCCAATTCCCCGGCAGCAACTGCGACCAAGACGCCCTGCACGCCCTGCGCGGGCCGGTGGGCATCGAGGCCGAATATGTCTGGCATTCCGAAACCTCGCTGCAGGGCTTCGACCTCGTTTTTGTGCCGGGCGGCTTCAGCTATGGCGACTACCTGCGGTGCGGCGCCATCGCCGCGCGCAGCCCCATCATGCAGGCCGTGGTGGCCCATGCCGAAGCGGGCGGCTATGTGATCGGGGTCTGCAATGGCTTCCAAGTCATCTGCGAAGCTGGCCTGCTGCCCGGCGCCCTGCTGCTGAACCGGGACCAAAAGTTCATCTGTGAAGATGTGTGGCTCCGCGCCGAAAACTCGTACTCACCCTGGACAAGCGGCGTGAAAGGCCCCATCCGCATCCCCATCGCCCACGGCGAAGGCCGCTATGCCGCCCACGCCGAAGACCTGAAGATGCTGAATGATGAGGGCAGGATCGCCTTTCGATATGTGAGCCCCACAGGCGAACTCACCGAAGAAGCGAACGTGAACGGCTCGGCCGAGAGCATCGCCGGGGTGCTCAGCGCCAATGGCCGCGTGCTCGGCATGATGCCCCACCCCGAGCGCGCCTGCCTGCCCCTGCTGGGCGGAGTCGACGGCATGCAGATCCTCTCCTGGCTGAACTCGGCCTGAAACCGGCTCTCTATCCTGGAAAAACCGCCTATAATAATCCCCGACCATGCGGCGACTCCTCCTCATGGCCATTGCGGCCCCCTGCCTCAGCCTGGCTCAACAGGCTGCCCCCGAAGAGACGGTGACCGTCGGCTATGTCGGCCAGGCTCTCCAAGCTGTCTCCATCCACATCGCGCCCAAGACCACGTCTCAGGCGCTCACTTCCGCGAAGCAGTTCGATTACCTCACGGTGCGCGAGCTGGCCGGAAATTCCGAGTGGATGGAGGTCGCCCTGGTGGCGGCCAACCGCAAGCCCTGGCTGCGCGTGGGCTATGCCAAAGCCCAACAGATCGCCATGCTCCCCTATGAGGTGACGCTGCCGAAGAGCGCCTTCAACGGCCAAATGTCCGGCAAGCCAAGCATGGGGGCCATCAGCGCCGCCGGCTCCACCGCCGTGCAGAGCATGCTCGCCTTTGGCCACAAATTCATCGGCACCCCCTATCGCTGGGGCGGAAACAGCCTCACCAACGGCATCGACTGCAGCGGGTTCATTCAGCAAATCTTCAAGCGCATCGGCGTGAAAATGCCCCGCACCGCGGCCGAACAGGCCAAGGTCGGCAAGCGCATCAACAACGTCCGCGACCTTCAGCCGGGCGACCGTGTGTATTTCTGGGACCGCAAGCGCGGCCTCATCGGCCACACCGGAGTCTTCATGGGCTGGTTCCAGGGCAAAGGGTGGTTCATGCATTCCAGCGTGAACAACAAAGGCATCGACGTCGACGACATCATGGCCCCCAACTGGCAGCGCATCTACACGCACTCGATGCGCTGACGAAAATTTTCCCAGCGACACACTTGCGCCTTCTAGACTCTCTCTAGGGCAGTTCAGTTTATTTTGTTGGGCATGAAATTCAAGCACCCCAAAGCGAGATCGTCAAAGATCGAACTCCGGGCCCATGACACTACAGCAACCTTCTTTCAATCAACATTAATTGCAAAATTGTTCTTTGAAAATCTCAACAAGTGCCGAAAAGTTGCGCTTTCTAAGATCCTGAAGAATGTCTTCTCCTGTGAGGAACTGAACCGATTGCTTTATGTGCTTAGTTTCCACTTCTTCAATAACTTTCCGAGCTTCGGGACTGTATCCAGTGCTTGAGTAGAATACAAACCGCTTCTTTGAAGGTAGTGTCTCGGATTCCTTGATCCAATCCTTTATTCGCATGAAGGGACCATCTAGCCACTTTCTAATCTCAGACTCGCTTACAAGGTTGCCGGCAGACATCCCTTTGCACTCACAACAAACCACCTCGAATGTGTTCTTCGCCTTTATATCGATTTCCGCTCTGCCAAACTTACTGGAAACTTTCTGGCGAATATCAATCCAATATCCGTCACTTTGATAAATTTGCGCTATAATCAGTTCAAGCACAACACCCGTCAGGTTAAGGGCAACCCCCTGAATCTTCTGAAGCCTGGCCAGCAACTGGAACAGCTCGTCTGGGTTATTGGCTATGATGGCAGCTGCATTTTCCAGCATGTCAACAAGTGACTTTATCGCTTTTCCAAGTTCCGGCCCAAAAACGCTTGTTGGGGTTGCTAAGACGACTCCTCTCGTCCTGAGTAAATCTAGCGCATCTTTACTAAAGCCATCCGCAATCAAAAAAGCTTGAAGAATAGGCCCGCTTTTCTGTCCGTGAACAATGTCAATCTTCTTCAGAAAAGGTGAAATGTCCGAAACACTCAACTCTTTGTGCAGGATAATATCACCAGCAATAAAGCCAGCCTTTCTTCCGTACACCTGAAAGGCTGTCAAGTATGATGGCCCCACAAAATCGAAGTGAAACTGTCGATACTGGGGCAACGGCATGCCAAGCTCTCGAATCTTAAGCGCATTCTGAGAAGAAAAGTTCAGTTTGACTAACCAGTCCTTCATCGCAGATAGGATAATTCCGTCCACAAACTCCATGGCACGATAGCGGTTCGGTCCAATTTCAGCTGTGCTGATCTCCAAAATTTGCCCAGAGGGCACTTCGTATTCACTAACTATCTTTGCTTTCTTTAGACCAGAGAGAGCTGTTTCGTGAAGAACTTGCTTTTTTGCCAAGAGCACAGGAAGTCCAGACGCTATTGGCGAAAATTCCTTTCGAATCATACCGCCTCGAGCCTTTAACCCGTTTATGAAAACACCGTAGGCTGACCCAGAATCTTCTAGAACTGCTGTTAAGGATGCGTAGAATCCTGGTGTTCCAAATTGCGATTCTAAATACACGAATTTCTGTCTACCAGGAAGCTGAATACCTTCAAGCTTCTTTACTGGCGGCTTGGCCCGATGGATGCGCTGACGAGCGGCAACACTGCTGACTCCCTCTTCCATGAGCTTCTTTGCCAGTTCTGCCGAGCTCACGGGCCCACTTTCCAGGAGCATTTCCACTAGTCTTTGGCTCATGTCACACAGCGCAATTTATAATACCCAGCATCACCACTAAACATGGATTTCATTTTTGCAAGCGGCTCGGGCTCAAAGAAGCATCCTCAGCTCCGAATCGGGAGGGTGAATGGTGGTCACATAGCCTAACCCTGCTGACATTTGTCCAATCGTACAGTGTGCTCGTCGGGCCAGTTCCCTTGCCGCCACTCAGCGATGCCCTTGAGCGGCCGTTTCACCCGGCGGCGGCGGCGAATGGTTCCAATCACCTCCGGCTCACTGCCCGGAACCACCTTCACGAGCTTAAGGCCCCGAATCTCCACGAGGGCCACGCCGAGTTTTTCGGCTTCCAGCCTTGCCTGACGCCACGCTGCCTCTGCCTGAAGTGCGATCTCGCGCTCCTGAAAATCCATGATCCGAATCTGCGCATCTTCATTCATTGCGGACTCTCCTTCTATCATAACGCCAAACCCAGCCGAGTTGTTCGAGTATGATTCCCCACGTCATGGGGAATGAATCACTGATTGGGCGTGGGGCGTTGGGGCTGGTGCGGGACGCGCTGGCCGACACGCCGGCCGTCTTCATCCAGGGCCCCCGCCAATCCGGCAAGAGCACCCTGGCGTGTGAAGCCGACCCTGACCGGGCCTACGTCAGCCTCGACGACCCCATCGAGCTCGACACCGCCGAGCGCAACCCCGCCGGGTTCTTGGCCCGCTTTCCGGAGCGGATGACCATCGACGAGATCCAG
>JBGSIR010000387.1:0-1535 GCA_041742415.1 Fimbriimonadaceae bacterium
CTCCAGCGCGAGCTGGCCGGGAGCTTGGAGAGTGAGGACGCGGCAGGAGCCTGGCATGGGGCCTGGCCCCCCAGTATGCTCGGGCCGAGCCGCCATGCCAGAAATTACATCAGAACTTTGGATCAACGCCCCGCTCCAAAAGGTCTACGCGGCCGCCCAAGAAAACGAGCGCTTTCCCGAGATCATGGAGGACCTCAGCTCCCTCACGGTGCTGGAAAAGGAAGGAAATCGTGTGGTGAGCCAATGGGTAGGCGTGGTGAGCGCTTTTCGCCTGAAAATCCGATGGACGCAGGAGGATGTGTGGGACTATGAGGCGAAAACTTGCACGTTCCGACAGCTATCGGGCGACTTTGATTCGATGGAAGGCGAGTGGCGATTTGTTGAAGAAGACGCCAAAACCCTGTTCACCTCATCTGTGCGCTACGAATATTCGGTGCCGGGCCTGGGTCAGCTTGCGTCGCGGGTGATTCAGGGCCTGATGAGCAAAAACCTGGACGCCACTTTGGCCGCCATCGGCCGCGCCGCCGAGGCCTAGAAGCCGTCGGGGTTGAGGCGGGCGCCCTGTTTGGCGCGCTCGTGCAGGCTCATGGCCAGACCTTCGGCCACGCCCCGATCGAGGTCGGGAATGGTGACGGTGCCGCCCACCAGCCCGCCCGAGGCGGCGGCTGTGGTCACGTCCAGGCTCACTAGGTTCAGCCTCCGCTGGCCGGGGTTTTCGGTGAGCGAGATGGTTTGAATTTTGCTCACGGGCACAAACCACGAAGTGCGGCCCAGGGCTCCTAGGCGAATGGCCAGCACCGAATCTTGATCCTGCCAGCGCGCCGTTTTGTAGCTCAGCCAGCCCTCCCAAGTTCCGAGAGCCGGAATGCCGAGAAGCAGAGCGGCGAAGATGGGCCAGCGCCACACCTCCAAAAACTGGTCGGGCGGCGAGCCATCGGCCAGAGAGGCGATGAAGAGCGAAACGCTGAGAAACGCGCTCGCCATGACCACGCCCACAATGATCGAAAGCCGGATGCGCCGGTTCATGGTGAGCGGCGAGATGCGCTGGGCTTCGGCAAGGCTGTATTCGGCCGGCAGCGCGATGCGGCCGATCACCGGCACATCTTCCAGCTTGGAGAGGGGGCTGATGAGCGATGACTTGGCCGCGGAGGCTCCGGCATCTCCATCGCCGTTGCCTGCCCCAAAGCCGCCCGCCGTATCCACAAAAATTCGGCAATAGCCCAAAAGCCGCTGCACGAGGCTTTGGCGCACTACCAAAAGCTGGATTCGCCGCAGGGGAACGATGTTCTCGACCGTGCTGAGAAGCCCGTAGGTGCGGCGAAACCGGCCATCGAGCAGGCGCACCTGAAAGTTGTAGTAGGTGACGATGGAGGCGCCGATGGAGAGGATCCAGCCCAGCAGAGCCACGAGCAGGATGCCTCCGGCATAGACCATCCAGCGGGGGCCGCTGAGGGCCTCGCCGGCGGCGGATTCGATGGCGTCAACGATGATGCGGGTGAGCGTGGAGCCCACGGCGCCCGCCGCCACGAGCAGGC
>JBGSIR010000388.1:0-2906 GCA_041742415.1 Fimbriimonadaceae bacterium
CCTTGCCATCGCCGACGTGGCCGCCGGCGCCCTTCCGCCCATCCCCATGCCCCTTCGCAACGCCGCGACCGAGGGCATGAAGGAGCTGGGCCACGGCGAGGGCTACCTCTATCCGCACGACTCTCCCGGCGCCTACGCGAGCCAGCCCTGCCTCCCCGAAGACCCCCGCCTCAAGACTCCTTACTACCGTCCCTCCGACCGGGGCTATGAGCGGCGCATTCAAGAAAGGCGGGAAACTCGGAAGAGTGATGCATGATGCATTCAAGGGTGAGGTATGATGCATAAATGAGAATCACCTTTAGCCCGGATGCGGATATTTCCCGGCGTCTGCGCGACCGCGCGGAGGCGCAGGGTGTGTCTCTCTCTCAGCTCGTCAATGGCCTGCTCCGCGAGGCGCTGGAGGGCGGCTCCTTTGTGCGCGAGGCGGCTGCCCGATACAACGCCCCCCGCCACGAAACGCGCCCCATGGGCCTCCGCCCCGGGCTCGACCCACTGCGGATGAAGGACTATCTGGCCGAGCTGGACGACGAGGCGGGCGCCGCGAAGCTGACAGGCGGCGGGCGTTGATCATCCCCGATGTCAACCTCCTGATCTATGCCACCGACGAATCCAGCCCCTTTCATGCGCCGGCAAAGGCTTGGTGGGAAGGCTGCCTGGCGGGGCGGGAAGCGGTGGGGATGCCATGGACGGTGTGCCTGGGATTCGTGCGCCTGGCGACCAGCCCCAAGCTCTTCGAGCGCCCCCTGACCCCTGCTGACGCCACCGGCGTCGTCGCGGATTGGCTCAGCTCCCCGCCCGTTCAGATCATCGAGCCCGGCCCGCGGCATTGGGCCATTCTCTCCGGCCTGCTGGAAGAAGTCGGCGTGGGCGCCAAGCTCGTCCCCGACGCCCACCTCGCCGCCCTCGCCATCGAGCACCGCGCCCTGCTCTGCACCAACGACCGCGACCTGGAGCGATTCAGCGGGGTAAAAGTAGAGAATCCACTATGAAAGATTTCGACGTCCGGCTGCGCGGAAACTTGGCCGAAAGGCTGTGGTGGGCCATTGATTACAATAACGGCAAAAAGTGGGCGCAAGGGGAGGACATGCACGGCCTCTCAGATGTGATAAACGATCTTAACATCTTTTTAGAAGGAGCGCTTGATGATGGTTTCTCAAGGGACGACAAGGAGCGTGCTGCGATTGCGGGTTTCAAAGTGGCTTTCGAAGCTTGTGATTTTGATGTGGAAGAAGTGAATAACGACAAGCTCTTCCTGAGCCCCGAGTGGCAGGAAGTGGTTCGCCAGGCCAGCGACCTTTTCGCGCTCATCATGACTCCGTATTGGCCGGGCAATGATCTGTCTGAGCCCGATCAATTTCCCTGACCCACGCCTGCCGAAGCGCAGGCCTGCATGTCGTCTGGTTCGATCATCGTGCCACCATCTGAGCCATGCCATCGACAAACGCCGGGCTGGGCCGGCTCTGGAGCCACGCGAGGCCGCATCGCGGAAAGGTGATCCTCGCTGCCACCTGGACCACGCTGGCCAAGGTGATGGACGTGATGCCGGAGATCATCATCGGCGTGGCCATCGATGTGGTGGTGCGGGGGCAGGATTCGTTTGTTGCCTCGGTCATCGGCATCCAGGACCGCTGGCAGCAGATTCTTGCCCTGGTGGTGCTGAACGCCTTCGTTTGGTTCTTTGAATCGCTCTTTGGCTACTTTTCCGCTCTGAGCTGGCGCAATCTCAGCCAGACCATCGAGCACGAAATCCGCACCGATCTCTATCGCCATGTGCAGGGCCTGGACGTGGCGTATTTCGAAGACGCCAGCTCCGGCGGGCTGCTGGCGGTCATCAACGACGACATCAACCAGCTCGAAAGGTTCCTCGACAACGGCGCCGCGTCCATCCTCAATGTCTTTTGGAACATTGTGCTGGTGGGCGCGGTCTTTGCCGCCAGCTCGTGGCTCATCACTCTGCTGGCCATGCTGCCGATCCCCTTCATCGTGTGGGGCAGCGTGTGGTATCAAAAGCGGCTCTTTCCGCGCTATTCCGGCGTGCGCGAGGCCGTCGCGGAGCTGAGCGGCGCGCTCACCGCGAACCTGGGCGGCATCACCACCATCAAGGCCTTCACCGCCGAAGAGGCCGAGGCACAGCGCATCGAGCGGGTGAGCGACGACTATCGCCAGGCCAACCGCGACGCCATCCGCTTTTCCGCCGCCTTCGTGCCGCTCATCCGCATGTGCATCCTGGCGGGCTTCACCTGCACCCTGCTCGTGGGCGGGTGGATGACCCTGAACGGCCAGCTCGAAGTCGCGGTGTTTTCGGTGCTGGTCTTCATGACCCAGCGCCTGCTGTGGCCCATGACCGGCCTCGGCGAAACCCTCGACCTCTTCCAGCGGGCCATGGCCTCCACGGGGCGCATTTTTGGCCTCATGGACACCGAGCCGACAATGAAGGACGGCCCCGCCGCCCTGCCCGGCCGGGTGAGCCGCGAGATCGCGCTTGAGAACGTCACCTTCGGCTATGGCAGCGGGCCGGACATCCTGAAGGGGGTCACCATCCGCATCCCCGCCGGCGAAACCCACGCGATTGTCGGCGCCACCGGAGCGGGCAAATCCACGATCCTGCGGCTCTTCCTGCGGTTCTATGACGTGCGCACGGGCCGCGTGGCCATCGATGGGCAGGACGTGCGCGAGGCCACCCGCGCCAGCCTGCGCGGCATCTTTGGCTATGTCAGCCAGGATGTCTTCCTCTTTCACGGCACTGTGCGCGAGAACATCGCCTTCGGCTCGCCCGGGGCTTCTGTGGCCGAGATTGAGGCCGCCGCCCGCGCCGCCGAGGCGCATGATTTCATCTCGGAGCTGCCGCAGGGCTATGAGACCGTGGTGGGCGAGCGGGGGCAGAAGCTCAGCGGCGGCCAGCGCCA
>JBGSIR010000389.1:0-5223 GCA_041742415.1 Fimbriimonadaceae bacterium
CCAGCGCCTCGGTGGAGGCGGGAGCGTCGCCTGAAAAGACCACCGCGCTGCGCCCCAGCGAGGCGCGAACGAAGAGCGATTGGGCGTTGTCATCGGCGCCGTCGAAGTGGGCAAGGTCCAGAACCACCCGGCCCATCCGCACTCGGGAGCGGGGCGGGAGCCACTCCACCCCATCCGGGGCCTCCTCGCGCCCCTCAAAGCTTGCGGGCAGCGCTGCCTCGCCCACCGGGAACCGGCGGCGAATCGCCTCAAAGCCGCCTGTGTGGTCGGCGTCCAAGTGGCTGAACAGCACAAGGTCGATGCTGTTGACGCCCAGTTTTCGCAGCTCAGGCACAGCCAGACGGGCTCCGGCGTCCCACTCGCCCAGCCGGGGCGCCGCGTCCACCAAGACTGTCCACCCCTCGGTGCGGATCAGCGCGCAGTCGCCCTGCCCGACCGCCAAGAAGTCCACCCTCAGCGCCGGCTCAGGGGGCTGGCAGTTCAGCGCGAAGCCCGCCGCCAGACAGGCTGTCAAAATCACCGCACGCCTAAGGCTCAAGGGGCTTCGGCCTCCATGCGGCAAATGCCGCGACCCAGGCCGCAACGGCGGTCCAGAGAGGCATTGCGGGGGCTTCCAAAACGGCCCAAGGCGGGCCGCCGATGGTGTGGGCCACCGAGAGGATGTATCCCGCCCAAAGCCCGGGTCCCCATTGAATCATCCATACGCCCAGCGGCTCGAAGAAGAGGGAGGCAGTCCAAGCTACAAATGAGCCCAATGTGGCCGCTGGAATCGCGGTGACCACCAAAAGGTTAGACAGCGGCGAAAGCCAGGCGGCCTGCCCAAAAATGACAAGGGTGACGGGGGTCACGGCCAGAAACGCCACGGTTGAAAAGCGCACCGCCTGCTGGACAAACGCGCCGAGCGTCCAATTCTCCCGCCGCCAGGGCACAAACATGATGAGGCCCGCTGTGGCCGCCATCGACAGCCAGAGTCCCGGCTCGCGGCTCGAGGCGGGGTCAATCATCAGCCCGGCCAGCCCGGCCCAGCCCAGGGCGGTGAGGCCATCGGGCTCCCGTCGAAAAATCGGCGCCGACGCCAAGAGCAGGAACATCACCACGGCGCGCAGAATGGAAGGCTGAATGCCCGCCGCCCCCGCATAGAGCACCAGCAGGCCGCCCAAAATCCAAAGCTGGGCGCCCCGCCCCACGCCCAGGCTCGAAAGAAGCCAGTAGATAAGCGCCGAGATGAACAGAACATTCATGCCCGAGGCCGCCGCTGCGTGGGCCAAGCCGCTGCGCCGAAGGGCTTCATCGGTGGCTTCGCTCATCGATCCCACCCGGCCAAAGCAGAGAGCCTGCAGAAGCTCAGCGGCCTCTCCGGGAGCCGATTTGGCCAGGAACGCCGAGACCGCTCGGCTCCAATCGCGGCCCCAAACCCACAGCGGCCAGCCCTGAGAAGTTCGAACCAAGGGCGCTGTGCGGTCGAATTCTCCCACGGCCCCGCGCCGCGGCCAGCGCCCTTCGCGCATGGGCCGAATCTCCCCGGAAGTCAGAAATGCGTCGCCGAGCACGGCGTTGGCGTCCAGCGGCAGGCGCATCATCAGCCGCTGGCCCCCGGCTTCGATGACCGCCGACTGGCTCTCCGGGCCGATGCGGGGCATCTCCACCAGCCGAATTTCTCCTTGAAAGGCGGAGACTTCGGTCACCAGAGGCCGAAACACCAGGAGCGACGCCCCCACGCCCAACACGGCTGCGGCCGCCGTCAGCCTCCATCTTTGCCCGCCGAGAAGCAGGACAATTCCAAGCAGGGCGAGAAGAGACGCGATGGGGACAGAGAAGAGGTTGAGGCCGGCAGAGGCGGCCGCAAAGACGATGAGCGCCGGGCGGGCGGTCAGCTCACGGCTCAGCGTCGACTGCATCAAAGCCGTCCCTTTTGCGGCCAACCTCCACGCGCAGCTCCTTGAAGAGCCCGGCGCCCTGGGCGGCAGCGTTCAGCCGGTCGAGAATCTCTTCCTGCCGCAGCTCCAGCTCCTGCCGCCACGAAGAATCGGCGACGCTGATGTAGGCAATCCCATTGCGAAAGCGAACAGGCTCACTGCGGGCGGCGATGATCTCGCCAACAAACTCAGGCCAGCGGCGCAGGATGGCTTGCGCGCGGGCGGCCTGCACCAATCGGGGCGAAGCGGCCTGCCGCAGCACGTCGGTCAATGACTTCATCCCCTCACCTGACCAGAATCTACCCGGAAGACTTTGGCGGATTGGCTGATCTTTTCCCCGGCGAGCGCAGGTTCTGTACAGGTCAGCATCACCTGCGACCCGCGCTCCAAAGCCAAACTCATGAGCCGCTCACGCCGGCTTTCGTCGAGGTCGCTGAAAACGTCATCCAGCAGCAGCATCGGCGCCTGCTCAAACCGCTCTTCCACGCTGCGAAAGACGCTGCACTTGAGGGCGATGACTGCGGTGCGCTGCTGGCCTTGGGAGCCATGAATGCGCACGTCCAGGCCGTTCAGCACCAGCTCCAGGTTGTCTCGATGGGGTCCAAGGCTGGTGGAGCCTCGGGCGATGTCGCGGCCCCGCGATGCGGCGAGGTCTTCGGCGCAAGCGGCTTCATCGGCGGGGGTGTAGCGCATCTCCAGGCGCTCTCCGCCGCTGAGGGCCGCATGGTCGGCGGCGGCATCAGCGGCCACGTCTTCCACCCATTCCCGACGCATCTGGCGCAGGACAGACCCGGATACCGCCAGGGCCTCCTCCCAAGGCTCAAAAACCTCTCCCGGCACAAAGCGCTCTCGGGCCTGCTTCAAGAGCGATGCGCGCTGGGTGAGGGCGCGCTTGTAGCTGGCGAAGGCCTTCAGGTAGCTCAGCGAAAGCTGCGAGAGCTCGGCATCCAGAAAGGCCCTGCGTTCGGCGGGCCCGCCCCTTGCGATCTCCAGGTCGAAGGCATTGAAGCCCACCACAGGCAGGCGGCCCATGATGTCGGAGGGCCGAGTGAGGGAAGAACCATTGAGCAGAACCCGCTTGCGGCCTGAGGCCGGGAGAATGACGGAAACCTCGGCCCCGGCGCCATCCAGCACGGCCTTCACGCTGGCCTGCTCATGGCCACTGGCCACGGCCTGCCCATCGCGCCCGCCCCGCCACAGCCTTCCGAGAGCAGCCAGGGTCACGGCCTCCAAGAGCGTGGTCTTGCCATGCCCATTCGGCCCCGTGATGAGGTTGATCCCTCCATCCAGGTCGAGGTCAGCGTGGTCCACGATGCGAAGATGGGCGACGGAGAGCCGTGCAAGTCGGCTCATTTCCCCACATCACATCCAAGATTCATTCTGTCTTGAGAAAGCTTGTTGTTGTTGTTAGCCCCGGTAAAAGCATGGGGGGCAGGTTCGGTTGGGAGGGGGAAGGAGGGTGGAAAAGCTGCGGGGGCAGGCGCCCACAACTCGCCCTTTCTCCCCGAAAACGGGCGGCTGGAGTTCTTCATTGGCTTCTCCCGGCACTTTTACAGCAGCTTTTTCCCACGGCCATATTTCATCACGACGGCCTCCATGATGAGCAGGGGATGGACGCCGGAGGGGGTGATGATCTTCTCGCGCTCGGCAAAGGGCTTCCAGATGTCTTCGAGGGTTTTGATCTGGACGTTGGGCGGCAGCGAGGGGAAGCGGTCGACGAGGCGCTTCAGCGCGGCGTATTCCTCCATGGTCATCCGCCCAAGGTCGCCGATGACGCCTTCGAAGGGGTGTACGCCGGCCTGGTGGGGGGAGGGCAGGACCCTGAGGCGCAGGGCGGGCTGGCGCACCACCATCGTGCCCGCCGCGAGGTCTCCGAGGCGCTGGGCCTTTTCGTTGGTGAAGATGGCGGTGAGCCCAACGATGAAGAAGGGAAAGTAGTCGGCCAGGATGAGAATGCTGCGCAGAAACGCGGCGCCGCTGGTGATCGGTGTGCCGTCCAGCATCACCACACGCAGCCCGGTGGCCAGCTTGCCGAGGGTGCGGCCTTGAAAGAAGTATTCCTGCACCCAAAAGTAGAGGAACAGAACGAAGGTGAGAAGGACGACAAAGAACGCCACCGCATGCTCCTGCAGAAAATCAGGAAGCACGAGGATCAGAAGGTTCTGAACGTAGCTGAGCCCCGTGAAGAGGGCCATGATGGCCAGCACATCGATGATTCCGGCAATCACGCGGCTCCCCAGACCGGCGGGCTGAAACATCAGCACGGCCTTTTCGGGGGTGAGGATCAGGCTGCGGTCGATCACGAGTATCCTCTGGCAGGGTGATTGTACCGACGCGGCTGACCCTGGGCTTGCTGGCGCTTGGGCTATTGATTCCGGTGGCGGGCTTTTTTGTGTCTGGGCTGGAAGGCTGGCTCGTGCTCTGGAACGTGCTGGTGCTGGGCGGCTTTGCGGCGGCCGGGATTCTTTCGCTGCGAAATCCTCCGGTGACGGTGATTCGCCGCACCGACCGCGTCATTTCCAGCGGAGCGGCCAACACGGTGGTGCTGGAGATCGAAAACTCCACCAACGCCAGCCAAACGCTGAGGCTGCGCGAAACGGCGCCGCAGGGCTGCCGCATCGAGCACGAGGAGGCTCGGCTCAAGATCTCGCCCGGATCGGTGAGAACGGTGCGCTACACGCTGTGGGCCGACCGCAGGGGCCGGGCGGAGTTTCCGGCGACCTCCCTGCGCTGGAAAGACCCCATCGGCCTGGCCTGGGTGCAGAAGGACGCGGGCAACGCCCAGCAGGTCGACATCTATCCCAACGTCAAAGCGCTGGCCGATTACGAGCTGCTCAAGCAGAAGGGGCACCTGGATCAGCTCGGCATCCGCAAGGCGCGCATCCGGGGGCTGGGGCAGGAATTTGAGAGCCTGCGCGACTACAACGACGACGACTTCCGCCTGATTGACTGGAAGGCCAGCGCGCGGCGCGGCCGGCTGGTGGTCAAGAATTTTGAGCAGGAGAAGAACCAGGCCGTTGTGGTGTGCCTGGACATTGGCCGGCACATGCTGGGCGACCTGCAGGGCCGGGGCAAGCTGGACTATGCGCTGGACGCCGGGCTGATGCTCCTGCATGCGGCCGAGCGCAACGGCGACCAGGTGGGCCTGCTGGTCTTCAGCGATCTGGTGCACCGATGGGTGGCTCCGCGGGGCGGGCGGGCACAGGTTTCGGCGATTCTGGACAGCATGCACGACCTGGAGGCCGAGGCCGTGGAAAGCAGCCCGGCGCGGGCCTTTGGCTATGCGGCCAGCCGCTGGAAGCGGCGG
>JBGSIR010000390.1:0-2323 GCA_041742415.1 Fimbriimonadaceae bacterium
CGGCGCTGGCGCACCTGGCCGGGCTGCAGTTGAGGCCAGGCGGCGCCAAGCTGCCCGAGCCTGCGGCATGGACGCTTAAGGCCCTGAGCATCAGCCGCGAAACCGCCGAAGATTGGATTGGCGGGGCCGTGATTGCAGGTGCTGCCGCAGCCGCAATGGGCGCCGGAGGCAAAGAATGAGCGACAGCTTTAAGTGGGAAAAGATTTTGGGGACGCCGGGCGAAGCCGCGCCGACGCCTCCGCCTCTGGCCGAACCCAGCGTGGACCCTTTCACCGACGAGATTCCGAAGGAGGGCGGCGCCTATGTGCCCACCGCTGTTCCGAAAGAAGTCTTCGAGATCCAGGCGGAGTCAGACCGATTCCGCGAGAACGTGCCCCAGGCCGAGGCTCTGGAAGGCCACACCGCAGAAGAGGCGATGCCCGTCTCCGAAGTTCATATTGATGAGCTGCTGAACCAGGCCGTTGAGCGCAAGGCGAGCGACATCCACATCACCGTCGGGCTGCCGCCCATGGTGCGCGTCGATGGTGAGCTTGTGGCCCTGCCCTATGAGGTGCTGAAGCCGAAGGACACCAAGCGGCTGATTTTTGAAGTGCTCACCGACAGCAATGTCGAAAAGTTTGAAAACACCCACGAGCTGGACTGCAGCCATGCGGTGAAGGGGCTTGCCCGGTTCCGCGTGAACGTCTATATGCAGCGCGGAAGCGTGGCGGGGGCGTTCCGAATGATTCCGAACGACATCCCCTCGTTCGATCAGCTTCGCCTGCCCGCCGTGATTCGAGAGCTCTCGAAGCGGCACAGCGGACTGGTGCTGGTGACCGGCCCCACCGGCTCGGGCAAATCCACCACGATTGCCGCGATGATCGATGACATCAATGAGGCCCGCCGCGGCCACATCATGACCATCGAAGACCCCATCGAATATGTCCACCGTCACAAGCGGTGCATGGTGAACCAGCGCGAGCTGCACGCCGACACCTTCAGCTTCCACAACTCACTCCGCGCCGTTCTCCGCGAAGACCCGGACATCATCCTGGTCGGCGAGCTCCGCGACTTGGAGACCATTGAGGCTGCGCTGACGCTGGCCGAAACGGGCCACTTGGTTTTCGGCACACTGCACACCCGCAACGCGCCCAGCACGGTCGACCGAATTGTCGACGTCTTTCCCAGCGACCAGCAGGACCAGATCCGCGTTCTGCTCGGCAACACGCTGGAGGGCGTCGTCAGCCAGCAGCTCCTGCCCAAGCTCGGGGGCGGCCGATGCGCTGCCCTGGAGATCATGATCGCCGTCCCGGCCATCAAGAACCTCATCCGCGAGGGCAAAACTCACCAGATGTATTCGGTGCTGGAGACCAGCAAGAACATCGGCATGGTGACCATGGACCGCGCTCTGGCCGACCTTTTCCGCATGGGCAATGTCAGCTACGAAGAGTGCATGACCCGCGCCGTGGACAAAGATACCTTCGCCCGGTTGGCCAAGAACGTCGCCTAACGCCTTCCTGGCTCAACCCTGCGGCAGTTGCCGCGCAAGCATCCCTGTGGCAGCGCCGCAGGGATGCTTTTTGTTGGGGGGCGCCTGAAGACGCCAACTAGCCTGCGCTTGTTCAGCGGAGGCTGGCGGGAAGTGCCTTAAGGGGGAAGGCCCGGATCAGCTCAGGCGGCTGCGGGCGCCCTTGTCCTTGTTCATCGCCACGCCGATGATGCGGCTGCCGGCCTGGCGGACCAGGGAGACGGCTTCTTCCATGCGCGTCTTGTTGGCGGCTTGGGGCTCCACCACATAGAGGACGCCGGTGCAGTGGCGGCTGAGCTCGCGGGCGTCGGCGGTGGTGTAGCTCTCGGGTGAATCCACGAGCACGACATCGTAGAGCCGCGAGGCTTCGGCGATGATCTCGGCCATTTGGTCGCTGGCGAGGGCTTCGGTGGAGTTGGCCACCGGTCCGCTGGGCGCCAGCAGGTCGAGGTTGGGAATTCGGGTCTGAGTCACCGCTTCGGCAAAGGCTTTTTGGCCGAGCAGAACGGCGTCGAGGCCGGTTTCGACTTCGGCCTGCATCAGCTTGGCCAGCTTAGGCTCGCGCAGGTTGCCGTCGATGAGCAGCGTGCGCCGTCCATCGAGGGTCATAGCGACGCCCAGGTTGCCCACGACAACGGTCTTGCCTTCGGCCTCCTCGGTGCTGGTGATGAGCAGAGACTTGCCGCCCAGGCGCTCAAGCTGGCTGAGCACGCCCGCGCGCAGCAGGCGATAGGCTTCGAAGGCGCGCGCCTTTTGGGGATCGGTGATGAGCGCGGCGCGTCCGCGGGCACGCTTGGGGATGCGGGCGAGCACTTC
>JBGSIR010000391.1:0-6051 GCA_041742415.1 Fimbriimonadaceae bacterium
GCTGGGCATCGAAGTGCGCCTGCTGGTGGGCAAGCAGGCGGCCAAGATCAAGCGGCGCGGCCTGCAGATGGCGGCCAGCGGCGAAGCGCAGATCTGCGTGGGCACCCATGCGCTCATTCAAGAAGGCGTTCAGTTTGCCAAGCTTGGGCTGGCCGTCATCGACGAGCAGCACCGCTTTGGCGTGCTCCAGCGGGCGGCGCTGCGGCAGAAGGGGCTGGGGAATCCAGACGTTCTGGTCATGACTGCCACCCCCATTCCGCGCACCCTCACGATGAGCGTCTATGGCGATCTGGACGTCTCGGTCATCGACGAGCTGCCCCCCGGCCGCAAGGCCATCAAAACTCATTGGAAGCTGCCGCACGACCGCGACAGCGTCTATGCCAACGTCCGCAAGCTGATTGAGCAGGGAAGGCAAGCGTACTTTGTGTGCCCGGCCATCACCGAAAGCGAAAAGCTGCAGGCGGCGGCGGCCGAAGACCTGCACCACCGCCTGAGCCACGATGAATATCCTGACCTCAAAGTGGGCCTGCTGCACGGCCAGATGAAGCCGGTGGACAAGGAGGCCGTGATGGAGCAGTTCCGTTCGGGCGAGCTGAACATTTTGGTGAGCACGGTGGTGATTGAAGTGGGCGTGGACGTGCCCAATGCCTCGGTGATGGTGATCGAAGACGCCAACCGGTTCGGGCTCAGCCAGCTCCACCAGCTCCGAGGGCGCGTGGGGCGGGGCGAGTGGCAGAGCTACTGCATTCTCATCGGCGCCGCCACAAGCCCCGACACCGAAGCCCGGCTTTCGACGATGGTCCGCACCACCGACGGCTTTGAAATCGCCGAGGAGGACCTCCGCATTCGCGGTCCGGGCGACCTCATCGGCGTGCGCCAGAGCGGAGCGGCGGAGCTGAAGGTGGCCGACCTGGTGAAGGATATGGTGCTGCTGCAAAGGGCCAAGGATGCGGCGAAGCGCATTTTGGACGACGATCCCGAGCTTGCGGCGCACCCGAACCTTCTTGAGCTGGCCCGCCGCCAGCGCACCGGCGATGCGCTGATTTCTATTTCATAGTTTTATCGTTTCAGATTTTCTGAGATATGATGCGGTCATGCGTCGAGCCGCCGTGCTCTTGTTGGGGCTCTCTCCTTTGGTGAGCGTAGCCTTTGGCGGGGAGGACCCTGCCTTCGGCAAGCCTTGGCACCACGAAGTGATCACCAAGGAGGCCGCCGGCGCCCTGGGCTGGACCGGAGGCGCCTACCAAGAATTGGCATGGCACGCCGATTGGGTGGATGGCTATCTTTATAACCCAGTGTTTTGGGCTCAGGGCGGCTTGGACCGCCTGAAGGCCAGCATGATTGCCAAAGATGAGCTGGTGAAGCTGCACTTTGATGATCTTCGCACCACCGCCTCGGTGCAGGCTGCCTTTGAGCAGATGGCGGGGGGAACTCTTGTGGGTTTGCAGTGGGCTGCGGAGAACGATGACCTGCGCGCGGCGCGGTGCATTGCGGGCATCTCCACCCACGCCATGCAGGACTTCTTTGCCCACTCCAACTGGATCGACGACCCGGCCCGGCGCGGCTCAACGTGGCTGAACACCCGGCCGCTGACCCGGCTGGAGCATGCCCTCTACACGGGAACCTATGAGACGCCCGACCGCACTGGAGTGTAGGCGCACGGAAAGTATTCGCTTTCGGCCTCGCTTTATAACCAGCCGGCAGTGCGGGCCATCATGACTCCGGCCTGCCACCCGGCCTCGCCGATGGGCAACTCGGCGCCCTGCCAGGCGTTTCGCGGGGCGAAAGGCGGGGTGAGCCTGGAGATCGAGATCGGCCGGAAGTGGCCGGAGGGCATCGTTTATCTGAACCCGGCGGGCATCGCGCTGGACAACGGCTGGCTCGCCGAGGTTGCGGTGCGCGAAAGGGGCCTGCTCAACCACCCCGACCCCGCCACACGCATGACCGCCGAGCAGGCCTTCGGCGAAGCCCGCGCCCAGGCGATTCAACAATCCAAGGAGTGGCTGATCCTGATGGAGCGGGCCATGCTGAAAATGGGCCATGGCGAATTCTGGCAAAGGGTGAAGACCGACGGGTCTGGGCGCGGATCGAAGCAGAGCCAATACGAGAACATCGGCCAGCTTGCCTACCAGTTTGTCTCGGCGGGCGAGTACCCCAAGTCGCGGTTTGGCGTGAGGGAAACATTCCTGCGCGTGAGCTTGAAGACCTCAAACAAGCGGCTCTCGGGCACCGACGCGGACATCTATGCCGAAGTGGATGGCCGCCGCTTTCCACTCGACTATATTCCCGACAAAAATGTCGTTTTCCGCTACAACGATTTTGAGCAGGGAAGCAATGACACCTATCTCTTAGGGCCCTTTACGCGCCTGCCTTCCTCGATCACGCTCAAGAATGATTCGGCCTCTGCCGGGGATGTGATGAAGGCCCTGGCCCGAAAATTTGGCGAATCAATGAAGCGCTCGATCGACGGCGTTAAAAAGGTTTGGAGCGCCATCTCGGGCAAAGAGGCGGACTTTGTGGCGGAGAACCGCAAGGTGTGGACGGCCGAAGAGCTGGCCCAAATCACCGGGCCCACTCCTTTTTCGATTGAGCTGGATGGCGACAAAGAGGGGCATCATCGGGTGCACGGCGAGATTCGGCTAGGCCGCAGCGCCGCCGATGAAGGCGGATCGGGAGACGGCCACACGTTCTTTGTCCGGCTCACCGAGCTTGAGTGCATCAAGGAGAGCGCCTGGGACCGCGCCTCCCGCCAGGACGAAATCTTCCTGGTGGCGCTCGGTGTGCCCATCGGCGGAGAGGTGCAGTCGGCCCGCACGCCGGTCTTCAACAACGTCAACGACGGCAGCCGAAAGCGCATCACCAACATCGGCTTCAATCTCACCGTCAACCGCGCCCACGGCACGATCGCCCTGCCCGTCGCCGCCTGGGAGAGCGACTCAGAGAGCAATGCCGGCCGAGACCGCATCCTGACCGAGTTTGAGACCGGCACAAAGGAGGGCACGAAAGAGGACAGTCGAGGATTTTTGGAAGAGATTGCCCGTGCGGTGGCGGCCGATTAGCGGCTGGACACCATCCGCGTTTATGCCTTTGCCAAGGGCCCGAACCTGGCCGCCGGTGAGGTGCTGAGCGAAGATGTGGATGGCTGGATCAAGGGTGGCGGCCAGCGCACTTTTGAGATTCCCACCGGCAAGATGAAGGTGCTTGGCGCGCAGATCATCGATGTGGCCTATCTGGAAAAGCCCGCGCTGCCCCGGGTCATCCTGCCGCCCGGACGCCGCATTCCTCCGCCGAGCCTGGTGGCCGAAGCGATCCGAAGCGAGAAGGGTTTGAACCTTGCCGAGCCTGAGGCAGCGCCCCCATTGGGAGGCTGCCTGCACGGGCACTAGCCCTTGAGCGCTTTGATGGCGGCGTCGAGCTGCGGGTCTTTGCCAGGCTCGCCCAGTAGGGCGGTGCTGTCTGTGGGCAGGCCGACTTCGATGTCGGGCTTGATGCCGCCGCTGATGTATTCGCCGTCGTCGGTCTGCTTGCGGCTGATGTTTGCGCCGCTGGGCAGGTAGTAGCGGGCGATGGTGACCTTGGCCAGGGCTCCATCCAGCACGCTGTGGGCGGTCTGCACCGAGGCCTTGCCATAGGTGTGCTCGCCCACCAGCCGGGCCCGCTTATGCTCCTGCAGCGCCCCCGCGAAAATTTCGGAGGCGCTGGCCGAGCCCTCGTTGATGAGCACCACCACTGGTGTGTTCACTGCTTGCCCCTTCGGGCTGCGATAGGTTTCGTTGAGGCCCTTGCCCTTGGTGAAGACGACGGGCTTGTCGTCCAAAAAGAGGCCGAGCATGTCCACGGCGCTGTCCAGCAGGCCGCCCGGGTTGTCGCGCAGGTCTATGACAACTCCCTTGGCTCCCTTGCCGCTGGGAAGAGCGTCCACAAGAGCCTGCTTGAGCTGCGCCGGCGTGGTTTCGCTAAAGCCGGAAAGGCTGATGTAGCCCACGCCCTGCTCTTCCAAGAACCGGCCCTCGGCGGTGGGGACGATCACGGTTTGGCGGGTGATTCTCCTTTTCAGGGGCTCTGCGGCGCCTTCGCGGGTGATTCCTAAGCTCACCTGGCTGCCTTCTTCGCCTTTGATCAGGTCAACAATGTCCTCGACGGTCATGCCTGCCAAGACCTGCTTGTCGACTTCAGAAATGATGTCACCCGGCTTCAATCCGGCTCCGCTGGCCGGGCTGCCTTTGAAGACCGTGACAATGCGGGCGCCGAGGGGATCATCCGCCAGACGGGCGCCGATCCCGACGAAGTCGCCGCGGGTCTCCAGCGTAAAGCTCTCGGCCACTTGAGCCGGCATAAAGACTGTGTAGGGGTCGCCGGTGGAGCTGAACATGCCGTTGAAAGCGGCTGAGCGCAGGTCCTCCCGGTCGGCTTTCAGGCCGTAATTCTGCTCAATCTTGGCCAGTTCGTCGCGAAAGACCACGCTCGCTCGCAGTCCGGGCTCGCCGCCGACCAACGCCGAGAACGCCTGCATATCGGGCGCTTTGCCAAGCCGAAGGTCGCGCAGGCTGAAGCCAACCGAGAACAGGACCGCCGCCATGACCAGCGTCACGGTGAGCCGGAGGGCGGACTTCATGCCTTCACCTCCGGAGTGAATTCGCCGTGATTCAGCAGGTAGGCCGCCCCAGTAGGCAGGGTGTGCAGCTCCAGCCACCAGCTGCGGGTTTCCGGCAGCTTGCCCTGCACCTCGGCTCCGGCGTGGCTCACGAGGGCCCGCGCCAGCGCAAGGGCGGCGCCGGTGGTGGTGTCATCCACGAGCAGCGTCAGCCGCAGCGGCTCGGTGCGGCCATCCTGTACAGAAATCTGAGTCTTGTCCACGGCGCCAATCACGCCGCCTTCCGCAAGCGCGGAATAAACTGGTCCGACTTCGGAGAAATCACCCATCCCGCTTCCGCGCAGGTCGAGAATGGCTTCGCTTTGGCCTTTGAGAAGATCCTTGAGCTGGGTCGATGCGCCGGTGAAGAGGCGTAGCCGGATTGCATCGCCCTGCTTCTGCACGGCGGGCGCCTTCGCTTCGGCCTTCGCGATGTCGGCCGACTGCTTCTGGCCATTCCGCTCCCAGGTCACCTTGGCCGTTCCTTGGCGTCCGGTCATCAGCCTCTCCCGAATGTCGCGCGGGTTCAGGGCGGTTCGACCCATGGCCTGCAGGCGCCGGCTGAGTTGGCTGAGTTCGGTGGGGTCTGCGCTGGCGTCGTCCTGCAGCTCCCGAAGCTCTCGCACCGGCCCGGCCGACATCACCCACTTTTCGCCGATCATGTCAATGCGGTCGCCAGGGCGCAGGCCAGCCTTTTCGGCGGGGCTGCCGGGGGCCACATAGCTCACGATGACATCGGGCAAAAGCTTAAGGGCGTCGATCTCAGCGTCCTCTTCCCGGGCTTTGATCAACTCATCCTCGTCGAGCCGGAGCATGAGGTCCACGCCGATGCCTTCAAACGTTCCTGCGCTGCGCGCCTGATGGCGGGCCAGCTCTTCGGGGGTGAAAAATGCGCTTTGGGGGTCGCCGAGGGCTTCGATCATGCCCTTGACGGCGCCGTCGGCCATGGCCTGCTGGCTCGGCGGCTCGTCCACAAACTCCGCCTTCAGGAGCTGAGTGAGCCGGTCGAATTCTTGGCTGTCGGTGAGCTGGGACCCGGGAGTGCGGCTGGCGTAGAGCCCCTGCCCTTGGGCCGCTCCGGTCTCCACGCGATCGCGCACGAGCACGCCCCCCAAAGCCGCCCCCGCGCAGGCGAGGATGCCGAAGGCGGCAAAAAAGGAGTCTTTGGCTTGGCTCATGCGCTGGTCGGAGTTACGTCAGGGAAGGGGGGATCGTTGCCCCATTGCAGGCGGAGGCAGGGTCAGACCCTTGGCCTTGGCCAGTTCGGCCAGGGCTTCCTTGACGGCGGGATGCTCGTCCTTCAGAGCCTGCTCAATCTCGCCGAGCACCACGGGGCCGGGCTGCTTGGCAAAGGCCCTCAAGGCCAGGGCGCGGAGCTCGGGCAGGGGGTCGAGCACCGCCAGGCGCAGGGCGCTCCG
>JBGSIR010000392.1:0-1649 GCA_041742415.1 Fimbriimonadaceae bacterium
GGCCAGCGTGCGCGCCACCTTCGACGCCCCGCCGAACGAAAAAGCCCCGATCCTGCCCGCAGTTCTCTATGAAGTGGCCCCCGCCGGGCGCGGCAAGGGCCAAGACGCTCTGCTGGCCGACATGCTGGTGGAGTCGATCAAGCAGCACATGCAGACCCTGGTGGACCCCGAAACCGAAGCCGGGCAGGCCTTTTTGGCGGCGCGAGGCCACCATGTGAAGAAGGCCTGGACCGAGGCCGTGAGCCTCTATGAAGCAGGCGGACAGCGGGACAAGGCCCGCGAGGCCCTGAAGAGCTTTGAGCAGGAGATGGCCCGGACCGCTTCGGTCTGAGCCCAGGCGATGTTCCCGGACATTCTTCGCATCGGCGATTTTCGCCTTGGCAGCTATGGCCTGCTGCTGATGATAGGAGCCCTGCTTGGCATCTTCCTCGCCGCCAAGCGGGCCTCATCACACGGGCTGGACGCCAAAAAGGTGTCCGACGCCCTTTTCTGGTGCCTCTTCCCGGGCCTCCTGGGCGCGCGCATCACCTACATCGCCCTCAACTGGAGCGACTTTGCGGGCAAGCCGGAGCTGATCTTTAGCTGGCAGTTTCAGGGCCTCACCAGCTATGGCGGCATGGTGGCCGGGTTCCTTGGCCTCATGGCTTGGACCAAGCGGCACAACTACTCTCTTTTGCGGGTCATCGACACTTTTGGCGTGCCCGTGCTGGTGGCCCACGCCTTTGGCCGCATCGGCTGCCTGCTCAATGGCTGCTGCCACGGCCACATGTCTGACGCCTGGTATGCCGTGCCCCAGGGCCCGGCGGGAGTGCGGTTTGAGCCGGCGCAGCTCATGGACACCGTGGGAGTGATGCTCGCGGCGCTCTTCATCACCATGGCCGAGCGCAAGGGCCTGCTGGGCAAGGGGCAGTCGTTCGCGCTGGTGCTGGTGGGCTATGCGGCCTCCCGGTTCATTTACGAGTTTGGCCGCGCCGGCACGGCCGAAGAAGTGTCCCGCGGCGCGGCCAGCTCAGCGCTTTTGGCCGGTCCGCTCACCTTGGCGCACCTCTTTTCTCTGCTGATCCTCGCCGTGGGCGTGGTCCTCTTTTTGAGCCTTCGCCGCCGGTCGGCTCAGGAGCCCACTCCGGCAGAGGTACCCTAGCCTGTCGGAGACGAGTCTATGAGAGTTCGCAACAAGGAGCTTCGCAACCGCCGCCGTCGCAAAGAGCGGCATGTCAAAGAGCTGATCAAGCAGGCCATTGCCGAAGCCCAAGCCGGAGCCAAGAAGCCGGCCAAGGCCAAAGCTGCGCCCAAAGCCGAAGCTGCCGCCAAACCCAAGCGCGCTCCGCGCAAGAAGAAGGAAGAAGCGGCCGCCGAGCCTGCGGCCGAGTAACCATTCGCGCGCTAGTCAGCCAGCCAGAGGGGCCGCATGAACAATCGCGAAGCGGAGAGACTGGCAGAAAGCCTGCGCGAGGACCTGAATCAGGCCCTCGCGCTGTTTATTGAGTCCTCGGACCCCACCAGCGCCGAAGTGCGCCAGCAGGCCGTGGCCTTGGGCCTTCCACCCGAAGTCGCCGACGACCTCAGCCAGGCGCTCAAAGCCTCTCCCGAGCGGCGCAGCCTGCGCGAGACTTTTGCCCCCGTGGCCGCAGCGGCAGGCCGAGTCTGGC
>JBGSIR010000393.1:0-10184 GCA_041742415.1 Fimbriimonadaceae bacterium
CCTGCCGGTCGCCTTCGCGCCGCTTGGGCCCGAGGCCTCCGCTGGCCGCGAGCACCGGCCATGAGGCGAGCTTGACGAAGGGGCCGTCATCGTCGGCCGCGCCGTGAGCCTCCAGCACATCTTCGTACTTGTAGGCCACGAAGACGATGCGCGGCACGGGCGAAGTCAGCCCCGCTTGGGCGGCATATTCGCTCAGCGCATCCGTGGCCCGGGAGCGGGCGTGGGCGGGGCGGTCGCCATTGCGGGGCCCCCGGTAGCCTTCGGCGGAGGAGGGCATGGTCTGATCTGTGCCGCACCCCACCAAAACCAGCAGCAGCGGCGCGAGCCTCATGCCTGGATTGTATCCGCTCCCGACAGCTCTCGGTTCTTGTGCAGCAGGGTGTCCTCCACGTCGCCAGGGTCGAAGATGGGGGTCTCCAGCGGCTGGCGGCCCTTGATCCATCCCTCCACGACCATGGCCTCGAAGACCTCGAGCGCATTGGTCAGAGCGGCGGGGTCGGGGTAGGCGGCGCTGAGAGCATCAAAGATCGGCCGGGCTTTTTGGCGCTGCTGAACGATCTGGAGCACCTTCTGATAGGCTCCCACCAGGGGCAGGGTTTTTCCGTCGCGCTCCAGCACTTCGCGCACCAGCACCTGGCCCTCGTGAAACACGGGCACGGCGCGGCGGTCGGAGCCGGCAATGCTGGGCTTGAAGAGGCCGAATTGGGCGATCTGCCAGGCTGCCCGGCTGCCGCCGCCAAGGAACCGGGTCACCGATTTAATGCTGGCCATGCTGAAGGTGGCGACGCGGGCGCTGCGCAGGTCGTCGTTCACAAACCCGCCGGTGCCGAGCCACTGGAAGGCCTTGTCGGCGTCCAGCTCCAGCCCCGATTCGCGGGCGATTTCGCGGGTGAACTCCTTGAGGTCGCTGAAGTGGGCGTTGGCGCTGTACCAATAGTCGGCGAAGCGCATGTGCTGGCGGATGCGGCGGCGCTGGGTTTCGTCGTAGCTGGATCGGAGCCACTCGGCGTCGTGCTCGCCGTCCAAGATGGCGCCCAGGGTGTAGGCCAGCTCACGGGCGCCGGTGTGGGTGAGGCTGAGCCCGGCGGCGAGGATGGGGTCGGCGAACCCGGCGCACTCGCCCGCCAGCCACCAGTTCTCCCCAGCCATCTGCTGGCTCACGAAGCTCCAGTCTTTGGTGCCCTGAACCTTGCCGTCGGGCTTGGCTTCGGCCAGCAGGGAGGCGATGAGCGGCTCGCATTGCACGGCTTCGTGGTAGAGCTCCTCGGGCCGCTTGCCGGTCTCCTTATAGTAGTCGGCGGGCACGACGAGGCCGACGCTGGCGCGGTCGGGGCCGATGGGGATGAACCAGATCCAGCCATAGCCCAGGCTCATCACGTTCACGCGGGTGGCTTCGATGCCGATCTCCACCGCCCATTTGGCGTTGTTCCAGTACTCCCAGAAAGCGACATTCTTCAGGCGGGTGGGGCAGTCCACTTCGACGCCGAGGGCGCGGCGGAGGAGGGCGGCGTTTCCGCTGGCGTCCACGTATTGCCGAGCGGTGACGGTTTCGCCGCTCGCCAGCTCAAGACCATGGACTCGACCATCGGAATGGAGCACCTGCTTAACGGGCGTTTCTTCACGGACTTCACAGCCGAGCTCGGCGGCGTGCTCCAGAAGGATTTGGTCATAGCGGCTGCGCTCGACCTGGAAAGCGGTTTTGCGGCGGTCGCCTTCGTACCGGGCGGGGCGGGCGGAGCCTTTGAAGTCGGCGCCGGGAAGGAACTCGAAATCCCAGAGGTCATCGGTGGAGCCCCAGCGGTAGGTCGCGCCGATTTTGATGGGGAAGCGGGCCGCTTCGACCTTGTCCCAGACGCCCATCTCATCCAGGATCGCCCCAATGATGGGGAGCTGGCTCTCGCCGACATGCTCCCGGGGGAAGCGCTCGCGCTCGAGGATGAGGACGCTGAGGTGGGGCCGCCAGCGCTTGATGATGCTGCCCAGGGTGGACCCCGCCGGGCCGCCGCCGATCACCGCGATGTCGTGCATGGTGCTATCCTCCTCTGCCCTGCCACGCAGCGGGATGTACGGCATAGGGCCCTCTGGGGCATTTGCATCATTTATCGCCGATCGCGCAAAACCTTAACAGTTTCTTAACATTCATAACACGCCCTTAACATAAGCGGCGGCATA
This sequence comes from Fimbriimonadaceae bacterium, assembly GCA_041742415.1. Classification (GTDB taxonomy): domain Bacteria; phylum Armatimonadota; class Fimbriimonadia; order Fimbriimonadales; family Fimbriimonadaceae; genus JBGSIR01. The sequence continues at coordinate 2,173 of JBGSIR010000393.1, forward strand.
TTGGGCGACGCAGCGGGCGCTGACGCGCCTTCTGAGGTCCGAAATCATGTCCAGCAAACGAGTCATCCGCTCTCAGGGCTTCACCCTGATCGAGCTGTTGGTGGTCATCGCCATCATCGCCATTCTCGCCGCCATCCTCTTCCCGGTCTTCGCCCAGGCCAAGGCCAGCGCCAAGAAGATCAGCTCTCTGAGCAACCAGAAGCAGATCGGCACCGCCAGCCAGATCTATGCCGGCGACTACGATGACCGCCTGGCCGAAACCGGCTGGAACGGCATCTGCTCCTTCCCGGGAACAACCCAGGCCAACAACGACCAGTGGTCCGGCGTTCACCCCTTCCCGACCGCTCTTTTGCCCTACACCAAGAGCAAGGAGATCATGGCCGACCCTGCCGACCCCGACAAGGGCGTCTTCGGCAAGCCGGGTGAAGAGTGCTTCGAAAAGCTTCTTCTCGACGCTGGCCTCGGCTACGTTGGAATCGCCGCGGACGACAATGGCAATGCCCTGGCCCGCGCTTACCCCGTGAGCTACGCTGGCAACTATCCGCTGATGCCCAGCTACAACACCACGAAGATGGGCGGCTGGACCGGCGAGCGCGGCCGCGACATGACCACCATCCCCAGCCCGGCCAACACGTTCTACCTTGCCGAAGTGGGCTCGGCTCGCACCAATGGCCTGAACTTCGCCGGCTGGTACACCGCTCCGGGCTATGGCCTGACCGGTGACGGCAGCGGACGATGGGAGCGCGGCGACCGCCACACCGGCGGCCGCAACTTCACCTTCACCGACGGCCACGCCAAGTACTACAAGGCGACCCCTTACTTCAATGCTGACGGCAGCCGCAAGAGCTTCCGCCAGATGGTTTGGGACTACCAGCAGCGCGGCGTCTACACCTTCTGGGAGACCGACTCGGCTGACTACTGCGAAGCTGGCGTGCCCTGCACCCGCTACGACGGCTAAGGCTCTCGCCTTCGTCTGTGATGCGCCCCTGCATTCGCCTTCTTGGCGGAAGCAGGGGCTTTGCCATGAGGGCTGGCCCCTCGAAACCGTGAAATGAACAAGAACTCTTTTCTCCGCATTGGAGGCGTTGTCCTGGCCGCGCTGGGCATTGCTGGTGTGGTCTATTTCTTCATTCAGCCGAAGCCCCTGCCGCCCCGCAGCGATGAGCCCTATGTGAAGCCCGAAATTGCTGAGGCCTACCAGGCTATCAACGATGCCGCGGCCGCAGAACCGGAGTCTGCCGAGGCTGTGGCGCGCCGCCTGGAAGAGCTAGACCCCGAGAACGGCATGACGTATTACGCCATCGCCGCTGCTGGCGGCCGCCGCATGGATCCGGGCAAGATGGCCGACGAGCTGGAAAAGGGCAACTCGAAGGAGCAGGTGATTCACTACATCGCCAAGCAGCCTGCCCATGAGGAGCAGATCCTGCTGAGCCGACTGCGCGAGATCGGCTTTGCCGCTCGGACCCTGAAGGACGCCGATGCCGAAACTGCGGCTCGTCTTTATGAGGCTGCATGGGTTGCAGGCCGCAAAATCTCCCAGTTGGAGCCCATGACCGCCTTGAACTTGGAGGCAGGCATGTCAGTTCGCAACTCCGCTGCGAAGGCGGCGGTCGCCTATTTCGAAAAGGCGGGCGATAAGGAGAAGGCCAGCGCATGGCAGGCTCGCATCGACGCAATGGCGGCTTGGGACGAGGAGAATAAAGAGGCTCTGCTTGTCGAAGACTTGGTGATGGCCGCGGCCGAAGAGGTCAAGCTGACCACGGAGGAGTTGGAGCAGGCTCGAAACGGCATCCCCCTGGCCAGCGCCGACCGTCAGCGGGCCATGGAAATCGCCGTGGTCAAGTTCATCGAAGAGGAAGGGAAGAAGCTGCGGGCGATTGCCGCAACCCTTCCCGAATAGCCTCACTGCATGCCCAATTGGACAGTTCGGTCTGGAAATGTGATCGTCATTTCCAGGCCAGATCGGGTGAAGGTGGCTTGTTGGGAGCCGGTGTCTGAGAAGGTCATGGTCATGGCTCCTTCGCCAGTCACTTCATAGGAGCCGCCTCGGTCAACGCCGTTCTCGGTCCACTGGAAGGTTCCGGCTTTGCCATCTTTGTCCTTCGGCTCGAAGATGGTCTCGATGCCCTGAGGGCTGGTGCTGAAGAAGAGGCCTCCGCTGGGAAGCGACGAGAACTCCTGCTTTTCCCGGTCGGTGACCTGGCTTTGCGGGTCACAGCCGCCCAAAAGAGCCATGGCGAGGAGCGGAATCATTGCGAACCGTCTCATGAACTCCAGACTAGCCACGAACGGGTCGTGTTAACGCTGTCTTAACACATAAAGGTTCATTTGCCTCAGTCATCATCCTCCGAGGCGTATCCGAACCGCCGCACGACGCCCGGATAGGGCTCGCCGGGGCGCTGGGTGGCCCAGAGGGCGCGGTTGAGCTGGTGCTCCTGCTCCAGTGTGAGCAGGTCGACTTCGCTGAAATCGATGCCGGCGCTGAGGTCGGGGGCGGCTGGGTTGAGGGCCTCCAGGTCGATGCGGGCCGGCTGAAGCGGGACCGGCGAGGTATCTGGCTTGTTGTGGAAGGCCGCGTACATCGGCGTCGCGCTGGCGTCGTATTGGCTCATCGGCCTGAGGCCCAGGATCAGCTCGATGGTGCGCAGCACCGAAGCGGTGGTGTAGTGCGTGGAATCCACCTGCCCGCGCTTGGCCCAGGGCGAGGCGGCCAGCAGGATGGAGCGGTGAGAATCCACGTGGTCGGGCCCGTTTTGGGCGTCGTCCTGAACCACAAAGATGGCGAACTTATCCCACAAGGAGCTTTGACTGATGGCGGAGATGATCTTGCCCAGGCCAAGGTCGTTTGAGCCGACGGCGGCTGATGGCGTGGGCTGTCCGGGGCGAGTGCCTTTGGTGTGGTCTTCACTGAGGGCCATCACCATCAGCTGAGGCATCTTTCCGGTCTTCTCGTATTCCTTAAATTCGTTGATAAAGATGTCGACGTAGTCATAGTCGCGGCGGCCAGCGGTGCGGGCCTTGTGCCACTCATCGTTTCGATTGTCGGTGGTGTGATAGTAGTAAGTGCGATAGCTCACGCCCTGCCGCGCGGCCATTTCCCAGAGGTAGCCGGTGGGAGTGGCGGCGAGTTCGGGGATGACACGGGGACGCCCTTTTCCGCTGTACTGTTGGGGCCAGGTGCGCTGGTGATAGTCGGTGACATAGCCGCCCTTCGACCATTCGTGCCCATCCACGCTCACTTCACCAAGGCAGTAAAAATTGTCAAAAAGCGAGAAGGTGCGGGCCAGGTTGTGGTGGTTTGGGGAGACGTTCTCGCCAAAGAGAACAAGGCCGGGGTCTCCGTTGCCTTTGGCGCGGCCTTGGGAGTCGCGGAAATCGCCGAACAGCTGATCATAGGTGCGGTTTTCCTTGATGATGTAGAGAACGTGCTTGATCGGCGAGGGGTCGCCGAGGCGGCTGGGAATGGGGTTTGAGCCTGGCGCCGGGGCCTTGGCTGGCTGGCGCTGCATTCCGAGCCGAAGCGGAGAATTCGCCAGAACCTGCCGGGTCATGCGGGTCAGGGAATCTGGGTTTGGATAGGACACTGCCTGAAGGCCGCCCTTCAATTGGGTCACCACATAGGGGTAGCCCTTCGGGGCAATGGGGTCGAAGTTTCCTCCGTGGTCGCCATTGGGGCCGGTGCCCATGGTGAGGCCCTTGCCGTTGCCGATCAGCAGAGTTTTGCCGTCTGGCGATAAACAAACCGAAACCGGGTACCAACCTGTCGGGATATAGCCTTCTATTTCGCTTCGGCCGCGCTCGGCGATGTCAATGACGGCGACGGAGTTGTTGTCGCTGTTGGCGGCAAAGAGGACTTGGCCATCTGAACTCAATGCAAGTGCGCTGGGAGTGCTGCCGGCCGGGGCATCGGGGTAGGGACGCGTGGAGACTCGCTCTTCCATCTGAAGTGTCTCCTCGTCAAGCACGGCGACATAGTCCTCGTTGCCGCAGGAAACGAAGATGCGACCGTCGCCAATTTCGATGGCGTTGGGGTGCCGCCCGACAAGCGTCATGCGCCGAAGCTTCATTCCTTCAGCATCAATTTCGGCGAGGCGGCTCTTCCCCTGAAGCGCCGCATAGAGCCGGTTCTCATTGAGCTTTATCGCGAAGGGGGCGGATGCCTGACTCAACTTCAGGCTGCTCCATTCGCCGCTGGAGAGGCTGTGGCGCAGGATCTGGTCTGAGCCTGACTCGGCGATCCAAATCTGAGAGCCATCTGGCGAAATTGCCATGCCTGCCAGCCAGGGCGCAGGGCCGTCTTGGCCGTTCATGCTGAAGCCAGGAACCTTGATGCCGTCCAATTTGGACAGTTCTCCTGAGGACGAAACGGCAAGTTGGTGAATAATGGGCTGGGTTCCACCCGAGACATAGAGCCGCCGAGAGTTGGGGGCCCAGGCGATGCCCGACCAAGCCCGGCCGACTTCAAACTCTGAGGCTTTTCGGCCATCAGGGTGAAAAATGTAGGCGCGGTGGATGCCCTGACCTGCGGCCACGCCGGCCACCCATCTGCCATCCGGCGAGGGCGTGAGGGCAGTGAGGAGGTCGCCGGTTTCAGTGAGCCGGCCAGCCGGGGTGAGCTTCCAGCCGGTGTGCAGGGTTTGGCCGGGCAGCAGACTGGGCGCAAATGTCAGCGCTCCGCCAACGGCGGCGGCCGCAGCGACGCCAATGATCAGGGCTTTCCGGGTCATGGACCCACTCTGGCCCCTGAAAGCGCTCCTTAACGTTCGCTTAATCCAGCACTTTTGTGTCCAGTTTCCGGACGGAGCTGTGAACCGGATATCATAGGCTATGCCTCTCGACCGCGATCAACTGGCGATGCGCGCAGCACAGGAGCTGCGGGACGGCTTCTATGTGAACCTCGGCATCGGGATTCCGACCCTGGTGGCCAACCACATCCCGGCGGGGGTTGAAGTGGTGCTGCAGAGTGAGAATGGGATGCTGGGCATGGGGCCATTCCCCTTGCCGGGCGAGGCAGACCCCGACCTGATCAACGCAGGCAAGCAGACGATCACGGAAATCCCCGGCACGTCCTACTTCGGAAGCCACGACAGCTTTGCGATGATCCGTGGAGGGCACATCAACCTCTCGATCTTGGGCGCCATGGAAGTGAGCGAGACGGGCGATTTGGCCAACTGGATGATTCCCGGCAAGCTCGTGAAGGGAATGGGCGGCGCTATGGACCTTGTGGCGGGAGTCCGCCGCGTGGTGGTGGTGATGGACCACGCAAACAAGCATGGCCAGAACAAGGTTCTGCGCGAATGCACTCTGCCTTTGACGGGCAAAGCCTGTGTGGACCTGGTGATTACCACGATGGGAGTTTTCGAGGTCGAACGCGGCAAGGGCATGACCCTTATTGAGCTGGCTCCGGATGTCTCACTGGAAGAGATTCAGGCTGCCACCGAGGCGCATTTCTCGGTGGCAGAGAGTCTTGGCCGGGTCACCGTTTAGACTTCTTCAGACTCGGGCTTTGCCTTGAAAATGAGGCTCGCAGCAATGGAGCCCACCAAGATCAGGCAGATGATGCCGAGCGAAATGGCGACGGGGAATTTATAGTTCTCCACGCCTCGAACATCTTGAATGAACGTCCAGAGCATCTTTCCTCCGATAAAGATGAGGATGAAGGACAGGCCCACCTTCAAATAGCGGAATAGCACCACGAGTCCGTCAACGGCAAAGAACAGCGCGCGCAGGCCGAGAATGGCAAAGACATTTGAGGTGAAGACGATGAAGGGGTCCTTGGTGATGGCCAGAATGGCGGGCACCGAATCGACCGCAAAGATGATGTCTGAGAACTCAATGAACAGCAGACAGATGAAGAGCGGAGTGGCCCAGCGCTTGCCGTCGATTTTGACGAAGAAGCGCTGACCGTGCAGCTCCGGTGTGACTGGCATGACCCTGCGGAAGAATTTGATGAGCGGATTCTTGTCGGGATACATTTCCTTCTCTTTCACAACGAGCATCTTGATGCCCGTGATGATGAGGAAACCGCCGAAGATGACAATGACCCAGGCGAAGTTGTGCAGCAGCGCAGAGCCGGCGGCGATGAAGATCGCTCGGAAGATCAGCGCGCCGATGATGCCCCAGAAGAGCACACTGTGCTGATACTTTCGTGGGATGCCGAAATACGAGAAAACCATCAAGAAAACGAAAATGTTATCTACGCTGAGCGCTTTTTCGATGAGGTATCCCGTGAAGAAGGCGAGGCCAGCATCATTGGGTGTGTATGGGCTGTTGGGCTGGATGGAATCCCAGTTCAGCCACAGAATCAGGTTGAAGCCCAAGGCAAGCGCAATCCAAACCGCGCTCCAAGTGAGAGCCTCTTTCATGCTCACTTCATGAGCATTCTTGTGAAAGACGCCCAGGTCCAAGGCCAGCATAGCAATGAGGAAGGCAAGGAATGCCCCCCAGATCCAAAGAGGAATACCCACGAATTCCATGAAGGAACGGACTGTACTAGATGGGCTCGCCTGGTTGAGTGAGGTGAGCCCTTCGGCTGCCTTAGGCCGTAGGCCCGGTCCTGTCTCGGTGCATCCAGGAAGCCAAAACGGTGATCGTGAGGATCGCTGATATGACACCTAAAGACCAGAATACGTTCATATGCCAATCCTTATTTATGAATGCGTGGATCATGTAGGTGCCCGCCATTTTCAGGCCAACAAAGGTCAGGATGGCGGCGAGGCCATAGTTGAGGTACTTCAGCAGCTTCAGCAGCCCGCTCACACAGAAGAAGAGAGCGCGCAGGCCAAGGATGGCGAAGATGTTTGAGGTGAAGACGATGAAGGGCTCTCGGGTGATGGAGAGGATGGCCGGGATGGAGTCGATGGCAAAGACGATGTCGCTGAACTCAATAAAGATGAGGCAGAGGAAAAGCGGCGTGGCAAAGAGCAGGCCCTGGCGCTTGAGAAAGAGCTTTTGACCTTCGAAGTCGTTGGTCATGCGAAAGCGCTTGCTGAGGAACTTCAAAACTCGGCTGCTCTCCGGGTCCAGCGGGTCATCGTGAGACTTCAGCAGCTTGATTCCGCTGAAGATGAGGAGCGCGCCGAAGACAAGCTCCAGCCAAGCGAATTGGTGCAGCAGGGCTGAGCCGGCAAAGATAAAGATGGCCCGGAAAATGATGGCTCCCAAAATGCCAAGAAAGAGCACCTTGTGCCGGGCAGAGTCTGGAACATTGAAGTAGCTGAAAATGATAAGGAAGACAAAGATGTTGTCTATGCTGAGTGATTCTTCGACAATATAGCCCGTGAGGTACAGCAGAGCGGCCTCGGAGCCAGCGATCGGGGAACCCGGCGCGATGGCGGGCCAAAACTGCCAAATCAACACGCCAAACGCCATGCCCAGCCCAACCCAAAAGGCCGTCCACTTCGCCGCGAGCTTCAGGGTGGGCTCGGGGTGGCGCCGCTGCAGCACGGTGAGGTCGAAGACAAGGAGTGCCAGGATGGCTCCGATAAATGAGACCCAAATCCAGGTCGGCGTTCCCGCAATCACTGCCCGCACTTTACCGGGCCTGTCAGAATGGGGCCATGAGTTACCGTGTGCGCGGGCACTTGAGCGGCCTGCGGCCCTATTCTCCGGGCAAGCCCATCGAGGAGCTGAGGCGGGAGAAAGGGCTTGAGCGCATTGTGAAGCTGGCCAGCAATGAGAACCCGTTGGGCGGCTCACCCAAGGCGATCAAGGCCATGAAAGAGGCGGCAGAGTCGGTGCATTTCTACCCGGACGCCTCTGCGCATTCGCTGCGGATGGCGCTGGCCGAGCACGCGGGATGCCCCCCCGAGTGCATCGTGATGGGCAACGGCAGCGACGAGCTGATCCACCTTTTGGGCCTTGCATTCCTGGATGGGCCGGAGACCGAGCTTGTGATGGGATCGCCGAGCTTTGTTCGCTATGACGCGGCCGCTGGCCTCGGCGCGGCCAAGCTGACCCATGTGCCGCTGGATGCCGATTGGCGGCACGACACCGCCGCCATGGCCGCCGCC
>JBGSIR010000394.1:0-1740 GCA_041742415.1 Fimbriimonadaceae bacterium
GCGTTTTTTTGGGCGGCGCCCCTTCTCTTTTCCACACCCTGGAAGCCAATCCAGGTCCGATGTCCTAGTCAAGCATCCCTTTCTTAACATTCCCTTAACAATCGATTGATTTACTGAGGCTGTCCCCCCGGACACGAGCAATCTCATGAAGAAGGCCTTCACCCTCATCGAGCTGCTGGTGGTCATCGCGATTATCGCGATCCTGGCTGCCATCCTCTTCCCGGTTTTCGCCCAGGCCAAAGCCGCCGCCAAGAAGACCGCCGCGATCAGCAACCAGAAGCAGATCAACCTCGGCATCATCCTCTACACGGCTGATTACGACGACATCTATCCCCGCGGCGACGGCTGCGTGCTGAACAGCTCGCTGAACACCGCCCTGAACGGCGCCCCGGCCGGCACCGATCCGCAGACCCGCTGCCAGACCAGCGCTGGCTCCTTCGCCTGGCGCATGAATCACTTCTCCTGGCAGAAGTGGATTCTCCCCTACACCAAGAACGTGGACATGTTCTGGCACCCCGCCAAGGAGCGGTTCAACGCCCCCGGATTCACCGGCGGCGGAGCCACCTACTGGGGAACCTACGGCCAGATTGCCGGCAGCTTCGCCATCAACCTCGCCCTCACCGGAGCCCTCAACACGGGTGACGTTCCGAACGCCACGCGAGGCGCTTTCCGCAATTCGTGGATCGGAGGAAACCAGCAGGCCCTGCCCAACGTGGCCGGCGCTATGATCCTGATGGAATCGGCCAACCCGACGACTTCGCTCTTCCCGCTTGCCGTCCGCGCCTCCGAGACCAGCAATCTCAGCTACACCGCCTTCCCCTACGCTCTGCGAGAGCACCTGGTGAACGACTACTATCTCCACCCGAACAATGCCTGCCCCGGCACCATTGATGGAGCCCCGATCGACACCCGCGCCATCGCCAGCGAAGGCATGGCCGTCGGATTCGCTGACGGACACGTCAAGTTCATGAAGATTCCGGCCATCGTGGCTGCGACTCCGACGATCGCTGAATATGCTCCTGGCTCCAACAACCGCTGCGGTGTTGCCGGCTCCAACGCGACCATCACCGACACCGTCAACCTGAACATCAACTATCCCTTCTGGGGACTGGGCGGCTAATTCATGCGCCGAACCGGACTCCTCCTTTTGGCCATCCTCACTTTGCCCATGATCCTTGCCGGCTGCGGCGACGCAGTGAGCCAGGATGCGGCGATGGATCGGCAAAAGGAAATCGAAGAGGGCAACAAGGCCCTGGGCCTCGGCCCCGAAGACGGCGACTAAGCCGCCTTCAAACGCCAGCGCGAAGGCGTCCGCTCCTCAAAGGGCGGGCGCCTTCGCTATAATCAAGGTGTATGAAGCTGGCGGTCTGCACCATTCACAACCGCGACAAGTCTCGCGTGAACGAGGCGATGGTGGCGGCGGGCTTCAAGTTCACCGTCATCAGCTCGACGGGAGGCTTTCTGCGCGAAGGCAACACCACGCTGCTGGTGGGCATGGAGCCGGAGAAAGTCGAAGACTTCAAGGCGCTCATCAACGAGCACTGCCGCACCCGCGAGCAGCTCGTGAGCGTGCCTCCGCTGGAGGCTGCGCCGCCCGGCGGACTGCTCAGCACCCCCCGTGCGCGTGCCTGTGGGCGGAGCCGTCATGTTTCTTTTGGACGTGGATGAATTCGCCCGCTTCTGAGCTCATCGAAAGCATCCTCTCCCACCAAACCGGCGCCCACGCGGTGCTGCTCTGCG
>JBGSIR010000395.1:0-6239 GCA_041742415.1 Fimbriimonadaceae bacterium
GCTTGGCGGGGTCGGTGGCGCTGGCCACAGTCGCCGTCCCCTCGCCCTCCTGCGGCGCGGTGGTCCAAGCCACCCAGTTTCCATCGCCGGAGATGAGCCGCTGGCGAATCGACTTCCAGCCGTCATAAACAGAGTGGTCCAGAGGCTTCTTCTGGGCCAGGACAGGCAGGCAGACCGCGGCCAACGCCGCCATCGCCCAAGCACGTGCGCTGAGCATGCCCGGGAGCATAGCAGAACCCGCGGGGCGTTGAGCCAGCTTTGCGGGAGTCAGCGTGATTGGGCGTGCGAAGCGAGTTGAATGTTTTTGCAGAGTGCGGCCTGAGCCTTGATTCCCTGGCTTCTTCTGCGCAAGGATAGGGGAGTGAGACTTTCCCGACTCACTGTGCAGTTTGGAGCAGCGGCCATGGCGTCAACCGCCTTTGCTCAGAATGGGCCGCGTTCGGGATCTGCGCAGGCTGATTTGCTCTTGATTTTGAAGGCAATGAAGCAAAAGGTGAAGGAATGCCGGCTTGTTGCCGGCGCCGAGGGAGGCGCAACTTTCGCTGTCACGACAGGCGGATCAGCCTCAATGTCTGTCGGCTACTACTACGCACGAAACAGTGTCTGGGTGAGAGGGGGGCTTGGCTGGGATGGCACTGGACCGATCCGATATCACGATTCGGCAGAGGCTGAAGAATTTGTCACTCGGGCAATGAGCGCCTTGGCGCCTGTCGGCTGCTTCCCTCGTCTCAAGCGTTTTGACTACCCGGGTTCAAAGGGGGCAGGAGCAGAGGGGCACATGAGAAATCTCGCCGTGCAAGTGGAGTTTCTTATGGAAGGCTATCCACTGGATGATTGGACGCAGGCGTCGGCGGTGTTTGACGCCAACCGGGGAATGCTGCTGGAACTGCGGACAAAGCTGGCGCGGCGGGCCGTGCTTGTCAAAACTCGGCCTGCCGGACAGTCCATGTCTCGAGATACAGCCCTCGCGGAAGCCAAGTCGCTCGCTGTTCCAGGGATGGGACACGGCTGGGAGCATAGTTTGAGATGGGTGATTGAGCCCGATGCCGGAGCAGCTGCGCGGTGGACTCTTGCCCACGTTTTCAAGAAGCCAGCTCAGAGCTTCGGCCTTCCAAATTCTTCCGCCCAATCCATGCCGACCCGCGTGTTTGTTGAGGCATGGAAGGGCCAAAGAGCTTGGCTGTTGAACGGAGACGTTTCAAAGGGGCCCTCGGTCAAGAGGCTGCGTTAAGTAAGCCGCAGAGCCTAGCAGAACTTGAGGGGGGCGTCAGTTGTTCTTGGCAGCGCGGTAGTCGCCCACCGTCGTGCACTCGCCGCCCATCCACTGGAAGAGCAGCCGTTCTCCCGTCCGCCTGTCGGTGAGGCGATGGCCGTACGGCAGATTCATCAGCCCGATCGCAAAGGCTTCGGTTTGATAGGGGCCAGGGTTTGAAGCCATCCAGGCGCGGGCCTTGTCAATGCATGAGCGATCGCCGGCCTTGAGGCTGCCCAAGTCACCGCCCGCCTGGCGCGAGAGCGTCATTGCAAATCGAAAGCTCTGATCAGCAGCATATTGGTTTGTATCGGCCAACTGCTTTGTGCCTCCGAAAAAGAAGCCACAAAGAAAGATCGCGCAAGCGGCGAAGAGCCATGCGATCCGCAGTCTTGCTGAATTGCGAGACACCGTCTTCCTAGTATGGCAACCCCTGACGATTCGCTCGCCACGCTGCATGAATTGAATCCGCGAACACGCGGTCGGAAACATGGGTGAGGCAAAATCAGTTCGGAGTCATCAATGAAGTTGACCAAAGCTTTGCTTGTCCCCGTGCTCTTGCTGGCTGCTCAACTCAGTTGGGCACAGAGGAGTTGGACCCTTGAAGAGGCGAGCCAAGATTTGACTCGCCTGCTGAGAAGCCTTGGTCAAGGTGATCTGCAGAGCTCTCCGGGCAATTGGAATGAAGTCAGGGAGAAGGGGATCACGATTGTCGGGTCAAGCCCTGTGTGTGGAAGCTTTCAATCTTCGCTGAGCTTCGCGCTGGGGACCTGGCGGATCACGACAGAAATGGGCATGGGGCCGAAGTCCGACAGGCGGCGGCCCGGTCAGCGGCACTGGCAAACGGCCAGCGAAGCCCGCAAATTTATTGAACAGGCGCTGACTCACACCGGACCAATTGGCTGTCTGCCTCGCTTGGATGCGTTCAGATACGACGATGCCCCGTTGGGGTGGGGAGGAAACAAGGTGGAGGCCCTTACGCTGTCGGTGAAGGCGTCTTTTCTGATGGAGGGATATCCGGTGGATGACAGCACCGTATCGGCGGTGTTTGACGGCTCGACGGGCGGATTGATGAGCTATTCCAGCCGAATGCCGCGGAAGGCCGTATTGGTGAAGGCCCGGCCCGCTGGACAGCCGACCACCGAAGCCCAGGCGCGGGCCGAAGCAAAGGCGGCGGGCGTATCGGAGCTGGCCTCAGCCTGGAATCACAGCCTGAAATGGGTGGTGGAGCCGCCCAGCTCGGGCGGCGTCAGCCGGCGCCATGGCTCGCGGTGGTTGCTGGCGCACGTCTTCAATAAACCGGCCGCGGCCCGCCCAGCCGGAGCTCCCGACGATGATTCTCTGACCCCCGAGGTGGTGGTCGAGTCTGTGCCCACGGGCCGGATTTGGTCGTTCGCCACAGCTGCGAGCGGCGCCTTTGAGTCGCGGCGAAGACGATAGCCCAGCTCAGAAATCCGCCTGACCCACCGCGCGGTGGAAAGGGATGACGTCGCGGATGTTCTTCATGCCCGTGAGGTACATGATGAGGCGCTCGAAGCCCAGGCCGAAGCCGGCGTGGGGGGCGGAGCCGAAGCGGCGGAGGTCGAGGTACCAGGAGTAGGCCTCCATCGGCAGACCGAGCTCGGTGATGCGGTCGGTGAGCACGTCCAGCCGCTCTTCGCGCTGGCTGCCGCCGATGAGCTCGCCGATGCGGGGCACCAGCACGTCCATGGCGCGCACGGTCTTGCCGTCTTCGTTCTGCCGCATGTAAAAGGCCTTGATCTCCTTGGGGTAGTCGGTGACGATGACCGGGCGGCCGACCTTCTTTTCGGTGAGCCAGCGCTCGTGCTCGCTCTGCAGGTCGCTGCCCCAGGCCACCGGAAACTCGAAGCTTTCGCCGCTGGCCTCCAGCATCTCCACCGCCTGGGTGTAGGTGATGCGCTCAAAGGGCGAATCGACGACGTGGCGCAGGGTCTCCAGCACGGTGGGCTCGATGCGCTGGTTGAAGAAGTCGAGGTCGGCGCCGCAGTGGTCCAGGGCGTCCTGGATGACCACCTTCACAAACTCTTCGGCCAGGTTCATGTCGCCTTCGATGCTGCAGAAGGCCATCTCAGGCTCGATCATCCAGAATTCGGCGAGGTGCCGGGCGGTGTTGGAGTTCTCGGCCCTGAAGGTGGGGCCGAAGGTGTAAACGTTGGTGAGCCCGTGCGCCAGGGTCTCCACGTTGAGCTGGCCGCTCACGGTGAGAAAAGCGGGCTTGCCAAAGAACTCCTTCTCGGGATCGCGGTTGCTCAGGTCGAGCCCCTTTTCGCCGTGGACCAGCGAGGTGGTGACGTGAAACATCTGCCCCGCGCCTTCGGCGTCGCTGGCGGTGATGATGGGGGTGTGGATCCAGTCGAATCCGCGCTCCTGAAAGAACTGGTGCACGGCAAAGGCGGCGCGGCTGCGCACGCGGTTCACAGCGCCAAAGGTGTTGCCCCTCGCCCGCAGGTGGGCGATCTCGCGCAGGAACTCCATCGTCGCGCCCTTCTTCTGCAGAGGATAGGTCTGGGGGTCGGCTTCGCCATAGACCTCCAGCTCACGGGCGTGCAGCTCCACGGCCTGTCCGCCGCCGGGGCTGGCCACGATCTCTCCGCCAAACCGCACGCAGGCGCCGGTGCTCACGCGCTTCAGCTCCTCATCCATGGCGCCGGCCTCGACCACCACCTGGAGGTCGGCAAAGCAGGAGCCATCGTTGATCTGCACAAAGCTCACGCCCTTGCTTCCGCGCTTGGTCTTCACCCAGCCATAGGCATTCACCGCCGCGCCGGGGGCGGTCTCAAGGAGGTCGGCGATGCGCTGGCGTCGGTAGTCCATGGCGAAGCCCGGAGGATACGGCATTCGGGCGCAAGTCTGGCTCGTCTGGCCTAAGGCTGGAACGATTCATCGTCCCAAGTCATTGAAAGAACTGGAGATGAACTGGCGAAGGCTCCTGCTGAACGCGTTTGCGGCATCGGCGCTCTTGATGAGCGTTGGCGCCTCTGCGTCTGCATCAGCGCCGGCCTGCTGCAAAGAGGAAGCCTCGTCGGCGCATATGTCGGCGCACTCCTCTTGCTGCCCGGGAGCAGCGAAGATGGCGGTCTGCGCCATGAAGACGGCTCCCGAGTCGCCGCAGACCTTTGAGCTTCCGGCCGTAGCGGAGGCTCCGGCCTCGGCAGAATTGCCAAAGCCGAGCCATGCGGCCCCTCTTCCGCCGGCTCAATACGAGCCCTTCTGGGTCAGCTCGTCCAACCGCGGACCGCCACCACCGGGCCGCGCTCCTCCTGAAAGCTGCTGAATTCGATGATCTCGTCGATCCGCCTGGACTTGTGTCTGGGCGCCCCCATTCAACAGCATTCAAATGAAATTTTTCTCAGCCTCAACGGCGGCCCTCTTTGTGGTCGCCCCTCTTGCGTCCTTTGGTCAAACTGGCCACAAGCACGGCGGCGGAGCTGCCGCGCCGATGACCTCGCCTGGCTCCTACTGGCGTGACCTGAACCGCCCGATCTCGCCTCCTCCGCCCCTCATGGGACGGAGAATGGGCTTGGTCGAAACACCGGGCCTTCCTTCGCTGGGTTTCGAGATGATCGACGGTGTCCGCACCTACACGCTCATCGCCCAACCGGTCGAGCAGGTGCTGACTGACGGCCAGCCGATGGACATGTCTATCGTGCAGGAGCTGAACCGGTTCATGGGCGCGATGAATCACAACCGTCCCCAGACTCTGCGCGTCTGGGGCTACAACGGCAGTTCTCCGGGGCCAGTGTTGGAGGCTGTCGAAGGTGAACCCCTCAGGGTGATCCTCAAAAATGAGCTGCCCGAACCCACCAGCATTCACTGGCACGGAGTCGACCTGCCTAACGCCATGGACGGTGCAGGCGGGCTCACTCAGCCGCCGGTGATGCCTGGCCAAACGTTCACTTATGAGTTCACGCCAAAGCAGAACGGCACGTTGATGTACCACAGTGGATTCAACATGATGAAGCAGGACGGCTATGGACTGGCCGGGATGCTGATCATCCACCCGAAATCGCCGCCAGCGGATGCTCCCGTTGTCGATAGAGACATTGCCATCGTGCTGCAGGAGTGGTCGGTTCTGCCCGGCAGCTCCGACCCCAACGTCATGTCGATGGACTTCAATTGGTTCACTTTCAATGGCAAAGCCGCTCCCAGCATTCCCACGATAACTATTCAAGAGGGCGAGCGGGTGAGGCTGCGCTTTGGCAACTTGAGCATGGACTCCCACCCAATCCACCTTCACGGCTACGTCTGGGATGTGACAGGAACGGAGGGCGGCCGAATTCCGCCTGCAGCTCAGCTCAGGGGCTCCACCATTGCCGTCGACCCAGGCACGACGCGCGATGTCGAGTTCACGGCCAACAACCCAGGGCTTTGGCGCATCCATTGCCATAAGCTGCATCACATCGCGAATGGCCACACCGATGAGCCGATGGGAGTGATGGACCATGGAGGCATGTTTACGATTGTCCGTGTGGTTCCCAAGGGAGGAGGCTCCAAGTGAGGCTCTCGGCATTTGTTTTGGCCATGGCTTCGGCTGCCGCTTGGGCGCAGCACGAAGGGCACACCATGCCGGTTCCGGCTGCTCCCGCTTCGGCAGAGGCTGGCTTGACGGCAGACCAGGCATCGGCGATGGCCTTGGCCAATCATCCGAAAGTGCGGATGGCTCTGGCCGAGGCCGGGCTTGCAAAGGCCGACTTGGAGGCTGCCGGGTGGTTTTCTTCGCCGGAGATCAGCTTGATTTTTGATGCCAGCCGCCTGGATGAGGCGGAGCTGTTTGTTTCTCTCAGCGAGCTCTGGCGGCTGCCCGTGGCCCGCAAAGCCTTCAGGTCCCTTGCCGATGCTGCTGCAATGGATGCGCTGGCCGTGATGTCTCAGGCCTCCGCCGCCGCCCGGGCGGCCCATGCTCAGGCGCTGGCGGCCGATGCCTTCTCGGCGTTGGCTGAGCAGCGCGGGACGCTTCTCCAGCAGG
>JBGSIR010000396.1:0-2692 GCA_041742415.1 Fimbriimonadaceae bacterium
GGCGGCGCGGAATCCGGCCAGCCCGGCCCCGCTCCGGTCGCTCCTGGCCAGCGACGGAAGCTGGCGGGTGCGCGACGACGTTTGGATTCACTACATGGACCGCAAAGGTCCGCTGACGGTGGGCTATGGCGTCGGTCAAGACGTGATTGGCCCCGAGCTGGGGTTTGGCGTGGCGGTGGGAGATGCGCTCAATGAGCCGGTGCTGCTGATCAAAGTGGCGTGGGGCGGCAAGAGCCTGGCCGTCGACTTCCGCCCGCCCAGCGCAGGCGGGGAGGTCGGTCCGAACTACACCGAGCTGGTCACACGCATCCGCGCGGCGCTGAGCAGCATTGATGCAGATTTCCCTGCGCTCAAGGGCCGCCGCCCGCAGCTCGCCGGCTTCGGGTGGCACCAGGGCTGGAACGACCGCATCAACGATGATTTTGTGGCTCAATACGAGCAGAACATGGCGCACTTCATCCAGGACATCCGCAGGGATTTGGCCGCGCCCGGCCTGCCTTTCGTCATCGCCGAAACCGGCATGGGAGGAATGGCGGAAGAGGATGGGCAGGCGCTGGCGCTGATGCGGGCGCAGGAGGCAGCCACAAAGCGGCCCGAAGTTGGCCCAAACGCCGCCTTTGTCGGCGCCCGCGCCTTCTGGCGCAGTGCGGAGCAGTCGCCTGTGGACGCCCTCTATCACTGGAACAACAACGGAGAAACCTACTTTATGATCGGAGACGCCATGGGGCGAGCGATGAATGAGCTGATGAAGCGGGGGCAGAGATGACCGCCGCGCTGTTTGCCGCCTGCTTGGCGGCGCCGCAGAGCCAGCCGGTGATGACCGAGATGCACGGCTACCTCATCGTCCCCCACGAGAGGGTGGCGCCGGAATACAACGCAGGATTTTTGATGTACGTGGCCGCCTGGCCGCTGCTGAAGGACTATCCCGGCTCAGATTTTCAAAGTGGCCTCTATGGCACTTGGATGTTTCCGCAGTTTGAAGGGGAAGGCCCCAAAGATCACTACACGAACATTGAAGGCGGGCTGGGCTGGTGGAGAGACACGCGGTTTGCCACCGAGACTCCCAAGTTCATCATGGGAGGGGTCGCGCTCAACTTTAGTGAATGGGCCAACGGCCCGGGCGCCGGCAAGGGGCGCGACTGGGATGATCCTTCTGGAAAATATGGCGTGGCCCAGCTCAGCCCCTGGGTGCTGTGGCCGCCGGATGGCTTGAACCTGAAGCAGGGCACAAACGGCGAGCTCTTTGGCTACGGCTATCTTCCGCTTCCGCTTCCGCTGACCGACGCCAAAGCCAAGACCGCCGGCGCGAATGTCCCCACCGGAGGCCAGGCCTGGACGCTTTTCCTGAACACCGCCAACTTCAAGGGACCGGTGGCCTTCTTCACGCCTTACTTCTGGTCAAAGGCATCGGTCGCAAATCCCGATCGGGCCGGCCTCTTTTTGGACACGCGCCCCTCTGAGCCCAACCGGGCCGTGCAGATGGAGACTCAGCACATTCCTGCCATGGTGAGCCAAGACAGCCGCGGCGCCACCTATGCCCGCGTGGCTCCAACCCGCTTTCCGGGGGCCGCAAACCGCGACGTGCCGCACATTCACCGCATCACCGCATATGGCAAAAGCGCCCTTTGGAATGGCGTGGAAGCTTGGCTGAAAGGCGGAGCGGCATCGAAGGGCATTGTGGACAGCAAGGCGTCGGCCGTTCATAAGTTTGGCGAAAACGGCTATTCCACTTGGAAGATCAAGCTGCCCAACAAAGAGGATAAGGATGCCCCAGAAGTGGATTGGTCCTCCTTCGGAGTTTTAGGAGCCTTGAGCGGCTCTGACTTTGGCATGAAGTGGAGCCGCAGTCTGCTGGGGGCCGAGAACGTCTCTGATCCTCTTGTGACTCTGCCGCAGTACTACAAGCTCACTGCCGATGAATCGGGCAAAGAGCGCTGGGTCGCGGTGCGGGTGCAGGATGTGCCGGCCGAAACCGGTCTGCAGGCGGCCGTATTCCCCGAGCCGGTGCGCCCAACCGAGCCCCATGTGACGCCGAGCGAGCAAGCCACCCCCTGGAAGGCTCCCGGTCCAGTGGCTGGCCCATTCACGCGGCGTCTGGGCGATGGCAGCGAGGTGACTTACTCTTGGTATCGCTTCGCCGACCAGCCCGCCCTTCTGAATGCCGACCTGACCGCCGCCGAGCGGGAGGCCATTCAGAAGAGGGTCGAAAAGATTCACCGGAGCTGGAAGAAGGACGGCAAATACCTGCCGGACAACACCGTGGGCAGCCTGGCGAGCATCGACCCGGCGCTCATCGTCTCCCCGCCGCGTGGGCGAGAAGTTGGCTATGTGCCGATCGTCACCCGCCAAGGCTGGCCTGCCTCTCGCTAGAGGCCCAGCCTTGGGTCTGCGGTGGGCGGGGGCGCCAGGTCCACTTCCGCTCGGGGGCCGAGCGCGGCCAGGAGGATCGGCTCGATGGCGTCCGCCCAGACTTCATAGACCGGGAGGGCGGCGTGGAGCTGGTCGGGGTCCAGCATGCCGGGGCGAATCTCGCCGGCCTCATCGCAAAGGGCGCCGGTGAGGTCCACGAAATGCGCTTCAAATTCCAGCGCCAGGTCTGGCAGGGCTGAGTTGATTCTGCGGACGGCTTCGGCGGCCGCCGTGCTGTCGGTGCGCGGCAGGATGCCCATGAGGATGAGGCGCGCCTCGGGGG
>JBGSIR010000397.1:0-2915 GCA_041742415.1 Fimbriimonadaceae bacterium
GGCGGCGGCCAGCATCGGCACGCGGCCCACTGTGGACGGCGAACGGCGCGTGGTCGAGGCTCACCTGCTGGACTATTCCGGCCCGGACCTCTACGGCGTTCCGGTGGAGCTGCGCCTGCATGAGCGCATTCGCGGTCAGGAAAAGTTTGCCGGGCTGGAGGAGCTGAAGGCGCAGATGGCCCGAGATGTCGAGGGCGTGCGGGTGCTGCTCAGCCAGCGGAAGGCCGGCGAACGCTGAAGCTGGTGCCGCATCCACAGCTCCGCTCGGCGTTGGGGTTGTCGAATTGGAATCCGCCGCCGATGAGGTTGCCGGTCCACTTCAGCGTGGAGCCCGCCAGGTACATCGCGGACTTGGCGTCGCAGACCACCAGAATGCCGTCCTGCTCGTATTCCAGGTCGAAATCCAGCCGGCGGTCTTCGATCTTCAGGACATATTCCAGACCCGTGCATCCGCCGCCCTTCACGCCCACGCGCAGGAAGGCGCCGGGGTGGCCTTTGCGCTCAAGCAGCCTTCGAATCTGGTCGAAGGCGGCCGGCTCAAATTGAACGGGAAACTCGCGGACTTCGCTCATCGCTTCAAAAGGGGACTGGGCTGGGAGGCCAGGGTCATCGTCGGCGCGGCGAGGCGCCCTTCAATAATATCGGCCAAAGTGACCTGCGACAGCACCCGGTCGACGGCCGACTGCACGCTGGTCCAGATCGGGCGCAGGAGGCAGTCGTTTTCGTGCACACAATGCTCTTCGTTGCCCGCATGGCGGTCGCAGAACCGGTCGTGGAAGAACCGTCCGCCCAGCAAGGAGAGGACCTCGGAGATCTGGATTTCCTCCGGCGGCACTGCGAGCACATAGCCGCCCTGCTGGCCCCGGATGCTGCGCACGTAGCCTCCGCGCCGCAGAACCGTGAGCAGCTTGGCGACGTGGCTGGTGGAGAGCCCTTCCATCTCGGCGATGTCGGGGATGGTGATGCTGGGAGTGCTTTCGCCATGACGCGCCACGCACACCAGGCACCTCAGGCCATATTCTTCCTGCGCGCTGACCTTCATAGCAGCCCCAGGTCGAGCCGAATGTGCTCGGGAATCATCTCGATGCTGAAGGGCGGGTCCCACACCAGCTCCAGCGAAGTGCTTTTGACGCCCGGCGCGGCGCCGGCGGCTTCCTCCACTTCGCCCGGCAGGGTGCCCGCCACGGGGCAGGCCGGCGAGGTGAGGGTCATGCGGATATCCACATGGCCGTCTGCATGCACATCGATGCCATAGATGAGCCCGAGGTCATAGACATTCACCGGAATCTCCGGGTCATAGACAGTGCGAATCGCCTCGATCACTTCTGACTCCAGAAGCGACCGCTCAATGGCGTTCAGGGCTGCGGCGGCGTCGAGCTTTTCCGGCATGGCGGGCCGAAGAGAGCGTCACGCGGGCTGGGCGGCCAAAGCCTGCAGAGCCTCAATCATGACGTTTATGTCTTCTTTGTTTGTATATACCGCACACGAGGCCCTGATCGTGCCTTCCAGCCCGCACGATTCCATGAGCGGCATGCAGCAGTGACGCCCGCAGCGCACCGCCACACCGAACTCATCGAACTGAGCGCCGGCCTCATCGAGGTCCAGCATGGGCGCGGAGAAGCTCACAACCGGCGCTTTGTGCGGCGCGCGGCCAAGGATCGAAATGCCCGGGACCGACTCGACTCCCGCCGTGAGAAGAGCCAAAAGCTCCTGCTCATAGGCGTCGATGGCGTCGAGGCCAATCTCCTGAACAAACCGCAGGGCCTCGGCAAAGCCCAGAACGCCCGCGACATTCGGGGTGCCCGGCTCGAAGCAGCGGGGCGAGGAGTGGAAGGTGGACTTTTCGATGCTGACCACGCGGGTCATGTCGCCGCCGCCCTGCCACAAGCCCATTTCGGCCAGTGCGTCATCGCCGATGGCCAAGGCGCCCACGCCCATCGGGCCATAGACCTTGTGCGCCGACATGGCATAGAAGTCGATGCCGAGCGCCTGCACATCCACCTTCTGGTGGCCGAGCCCTTGGGCGCCGTCGACGATGATGCGGCTGCCGTTGGCGCGGGCCAGCCGGGCGATTTCTGCGATCGGATTGATGGTGCCCAGCGCGTTGCAGACGTGCTTCACGCCGACGATGCGCACTTCGGGAGTCAGCTTCGCCTTGAGGTCCTCCAGGTTCACCTGCCCGCAGGGCGTGAGGTCGAACGAGCGCAGCTTGGCGCCGGTGGCCTCGGCCACAAACTGCCAGGGCACGACGTTGGCATGGTGCTCCATGCTGCTCAGCAGAATCACGTCGCCGGGCTTGAGGTTGGCGCGGCCCCAGGCGTTGGCGGCCAGGTTGATGGACTCAGTGCAGCCCTTGGTGAAGACGATGCTGCCAAAGCTCGGCGCATTCACAAACTGGCGCACGGTTTCGCGGGCGGCGTCGAAGGCTTCGGTGGACCGTCGGGCCAAAGCGTGGCTGCCGCGGTGCACGTTGGCGTTGTCATAGCGGTAGTAGTCGTCCATCACCCTCAGCACGCGCTCGGGCCTCATGGTGGTGGCGGCGCTGTCCAAATAGGCCAGGGGGCGGCCGTTGACGGTCTGCTGGAGTGCGGGAAATTGGCCGCGAATATCTGCGTTCATGAAGATTCCTCCGAGGCGGCTGCTGGGTTTGCTGGGCCATCTCCTCGGTGAGCAGGCCCGCAGTCGTGCCCTTATTTTGGCTGACTTGCCGCCGGGAATATTCCTTTTGGCGATTAAGCCAGGCTCATCGGCAGTCCGGCTGGCCTTTCCGCCCCGGCCCATTCGCCCCAAAGAGCGCCGCCGCGCTCCTCCTCCAGCCGCACCCACTGCACCGTTCGGGCGAGCTCGGCGGGGCCGTTGAACCGCACGGTGAAGCCCTGGTCGCTGAGGCCTTCGAGCGGCGCATCCTTCTTGGG
>JBGSIR010000398.1:0-1735 GCA_041742415.1 Fimbriimonadaceae bacterium
CTCCTACCTCCCGCGCCTGCGCGAGACGGGCCGAGAGCGCCACGCGGACTGGCTGCAGGAGCACGGCGGCGCCCCACGCCCCCTTTAGGAGCCTGGCGTGACTTGGCGGCAGGAAGCGGACAGTGTCTTCCAGCCGCATGGTTTGGCCCTTAACCACTGGCACGACCACCTGCAAGATCCTGTTCGATAAGCACTACCAGCAGATCACCGGGGGCAACATCATTCCGAACATTGACCTGGCCTGGGATGAGGTCGCCTGCTTCCAACAAGGCGACAACCCCGGCTGCGCCCCGCCGCTTTCCGGTGAGATGAACTGCCGCAGCATCTTCGGCCACATCCACCGCAAGGACTTCACCGGAATCCTGGGCCTAGGGAGCTGAGACACGTTTTGACGGACTTAGCTCCCTAGGCCCACTCTCGCAGGATTTCCCCGGAAGAAACAGGGGGCGGTCGCTGGGGCTAAAGCTCTTCACAAGCTCAGCCTCTCATGCAGAGCTGCCTTGCGGACTGATCAATCTATCCTTGAATCAAATGTTAGATGCGGCATTTTTTATTAGATCGAATGATCAACTATTGAAATGCTGAGCATTCTCTTCTGGGGCCAGTTGCGTGCAATAATGCGCCACTTCAATGGCGAAAGTGGGCAAGTATTGGATGGGAACGAGCGTGGGCGTGGCCGCGCTGGTCGTGGGATGTGAGCTGGCCGGAGGCGCGGGGACAAACCTGACTTCGACCGCCCTCAGCGAGCCTCAGGCTTTGGACGGGGCTCAGTTCGTCTACACTCCGGCGTCGGGCCCGCATGATGGGAGCCGTGGCCAGCTGACCGATGGCGCCAGCCTCAACCTTCCCTATATTGGTCCGGCTGGCACAGCCACGACCCCGCAGACCGGTCGGCCGGCCGTGCTGCTCCAAGCAGGCCGCACCAAGATTCCTGGCGAAGTTTTGGGCGAACTTGAGGTCTTTGTTTTGTCGCTCTCTGACTCCAGTGTGTTCAAATTCCGGGTGGACAAAGATGGAGCATTCGTGGACAACGTCGTGCTGCCGCTGCCCGAGAGCGGGGACGGGCTCTATCGCATGGAGATGCGCGATGTTTTGATTGGTCCGGCACTTGTCAAATACATGACTCTTGATGTGACGGTGACTAGGGCAGCAGGCCAATTGGTGACCACTTACCCGACCAGCTTCGAGGCAAAGATTCCGAACGGATTTGGATTCAGCGGTCCAGCCTCCCTGACCATGAAGTCTCATCCGGCCTGGAGAAACGTGCCAAACCTGGCGGGACGGCTGAGCGTGTTCGGCTCACACCCCACAGACCCGGTCTATGCAAAAACGCAGGCCGCGACCGCGAGCGCAGACGGCCTCTCCACGGAGATCGTCTTTGAGATTCTCCCCTCCGATCTCAATCAAGCCGCCGCGCCGGGAAGCAACTCCGTTGGCCCGGCGAACTATACGGTAAGCCAGCTGATGCTTCTGACCACTCGAATCAGCACTGAGTAAGCGCTCGGCTTAGGAGTGGGCTTCAGGAGCGGCAAGGCCAGTCCCTCCACCGCTTCTTCGGCGGTGGAGGGACTAAGCCTTTTAGGAGCCCGGCGTGAAGTCGGTCTCCGGCGTCACTTGGCGACAATAGGCGGCCATCAGGCGGGCGGTGTCCTCCACGTCCTTCAGGCTGCAGAGCTCCACTGGGGTGTGCATGTAGCGCAGGGGGAGGCCGATGAGGCCGGTGGCCATGCCGGCG
>JBGSIR010000399.1:0-1537 GCA_041742415.1 Fimbriimonadaceae bacterium
ATCTGCACCAGCATCGGCAGCCCCACGCAGACACCGGTCATGGCCATGTGCATCGCGTGAAACCGCCCCCAATCCGCTTCGGGAATGAACCGGAAGGTGGGGTAGTGCACCAGCTCAACATAGAGGCTCACCGCCGCCATCCACGCGCAGGCCACCGTCATCGCGGCCAAGGGCCAGCTTCCCATCCTTGGGCTTACGGAGCCAGGCGGGCATACTTCACCCGTGGCCCAGGCTCCCGCCGACCGCCTGCCCTTGGGCTTCTTTGCGCTCCCGCTGCTGTGGGGCGTGAATTTTGTGGCCGTCAAGTTCATGTTTCTCGGCATGGCTCCGGCGGCGGGGTGCCTTCTCCGGCATCTGCTGATGATCGGCCCCATGCTGCTGCTCGCCAAGAAGATGGGGGCGGAGCTGGCCATCGATCGCAAGGATTGGCTCCGGCTCAGCATCGGCGGCATCCTTTCGTGGGCGGTCTACATGCCGGTGTTTCTGGAGGGCATGGCGCGCACCCAGCCGGCGGCGGGCGCGGTCTCCATCGCAACGGCCCCCATCTTCATTGCCATTCTGGCCGTGCTTAGCCGGCAGGACAAGTTTCGCTGGAGCCTGGCCTTAGGCTCGGTGCTCAGCCTTTCCGGCGTGGTAGTGGTGGAGACCTTTCGGCCGGCCGGCAGCGCGGGCGAGGACCAAGGCGGGGCATGGCTCGTGCTCATATCTGCCGTGCTCTGGGCGGTCGGAGTCGTCGTCACGCGGCCCCTTTACGAGCGGTATAAGTCGGTGGCCATCACGGCTTGGTCGCTTGT
Organism: Fimbriimonadaceae bacterium; assembly: GCA_041742415.1. Lineage (GTDB taxonomy): Bacteria > Armatimonadota > Fimbriimonadia > Fimbriimonadales > Fimbriimonadaceae > JBGSIR01. The sequence continues at coordinate 795 of JBGSIR010000399.1, forward strand.
GGTCTCGGCGGTTCCGCTTTGCCTCTATGGCCTTGCGCCGATGATCCAGACCGATTGGGCGCAGGTCGGCGTGGTGGCCTGGGGCGGCTTTTTTTACTTCTTTCTCATGGCGGGCATCGCGGGCTTTGCCATCTATTTTTCGGTTGTCAGCCGGCTTGGGCCCTCGCGGGCGGGGCTCATGCAATACATGATTCCCGCCGTGGCGGCCTTGGTCGGCTGGGCGGCGCTGGGGCAGGCCATCACACCGCCCCGGGCTCTGGGCATTGGCCTGGTGCTGGCGGGGGTGGCCATCGGAGTTTCGCGGCCTGGCCAGAGTCCCTTGGCCAGGCTTCGCCCCGCCGCAAAGGGATAATTGACCCCATGAAAGTGGCGATTCTGGGCTGCGGAGGCATGGGGCGGGTTCATGGCTCCAAGTATCAGGCGATGCCCGGCGTCCTGCCTATCTTCGTCGACCGCACGCCCGAGCGCGCCCAGGAGCTGGCCGAAAAGCTGGGCGGGGAAGTGATGGACTGGCCTGCCGCACTGGCTGCCGCCGACGCCGTGGACATCTGCCTGCCCACCGACCTGCACATCGACGCCGCCATCGAGGCCATCGATGCGGGCAAGCCGGTGCTGGTGGAAAAGCCGCTGGGCCGCACCGTCGAAGAGTGCGACCGCCTGATCGCCGCCGCCAATGCCAAGGGCGCCCTCGCCGCCGTGGCTCAGGTTGTCCGCTTCTTCCCCGAGCACGAGCGCGCCCATCA
>JBGSIR010000400.1:0-11421 GCA_041742415.1 Fimbriimonadaceae bacterium
GCGCGGCTCGAAGCAGGCGCTTGGCGCGCACGATCTGCTGCGCCAGGCGCGGCGCTGGCTCAAGATAGGCTTCCGCGGCCTGCTCCACGGTGAGGCCCTGGAGCAGATTTAGCATCAGCGGAGCCTGCACGGCGCGGTCGATCTTGGGGTCGGCGCACATCAGAAACAGCCGGAGGCGCTCGTCAGGAATCTCCTCGGGATGCTCTGGAGCGGTCCAGGGCTCCGGAGCGTCGTCCATGCGAAGACTTGTGCGCCGCTGGCCATCGATGAGGCGGCGGCGAGCGGCCGTGAGAAGCCAGGCCTCCGGGCTTTGCGGCATGCCATTTTTCCGCCAAGCAGCCAAGGCCTGCTCTCCGGCGGCGGCCAGGGCGTCTTCGGCGTCATCCAGGCTCGCGGCCTGCCTCATCAGCAGGGCGATGAGGCGCGGCCGGGCTTGGACGAGGACCTGGTGGAGCAGGCCGTCGGAGTTCATTCGGCGGGGCTCGGCAGGATGGGCCGGACTTCCACGCTTCCTGCGGATGCGCAAGGGGCCATGGCCGCAAGCTCTTCGGCTTCGGCTCGGCTGGCAGCGGTCACCAAGACAAGACCCCCGATCTGCTCCTTCGTGTCGGGATAGGGGCCGTCCTGAATCTGCCGCTCACCAGCCTGAACCCTCACCGTCGAGGCCTGCTCCGGCCCCTCCAGCCCAGCTCCGGCTCCCTTCACCAGGGCGCCTTTGTCGTCCAGCATGTCGATGTAGGCCGACCAGGCTCCCCAATAAGCCGGGGCGTCGGGGCCGTTTCGGCGGCTGAGCTCTGCTTCGGACTCGCGAAAGATCAGGGCAAAGGTCATCGTGCTCCTCCGCCATTCTCCACCATGGAGTGCAGGGGGCGCACCTCGGTCCATCCTCCCATGCGTCGGGCGGGCGAGCCTTTGACAAGGTCCACGGCATCCTTAAGGCTGGCGGCCTTGATGACCATGAAGCCGCTCACGCGCGCCTTGGCGGCGGCTTCGGCATCGGTCCAGCCCGCTTCAGGCTCCCGAATGGCGCTTCCCGTGGTCATGGCTCCCGACTGGGTGATGCCGCCGATGTAGGCAGACCAATCCGACCAGTAGGCTTCCGACTTCGGGCCCGTGCGCTGGGCAAAGCCTTCGGCCGACTCGTGAAAGAACACGGCGAATTCTGCCTGAGGCTTGGCCTGGGCTCCGCTGAGAGCGGCGATGGCGGCGGCAGCCAGAATGGCGGCGAGGGTGATTTTGAGGGTCATTTTGCTTTTCCTTGGGCCGAGCCGCGGGGCGTCGGCACAAAGGAGTCGCAGGGGATGCGTGGGATTCGACAGAAGGCAAGACTTTTTTGGGCCCGTCCGCACTTCTGGGCGGCGCCAAGAGTAAACAGAGATTCAATGAGTCAGGCAGAGCTGAGCCAGGCGACCTTTGCGGCCGGATGCTTTTGGGGCGTCCAGACGGCATTTGACCAGCTTGAGGGGGTGCGCGAGACGGCGGTGGGATATATGGGCGGCGAGACGGACGACCCGACCTACCAAGAGGTCTGCGGCGACGACACCGGACATGCCGAGGTCGTGCACGTGATTTTTGACGAAAGCGTCACGCCTTACAAGGAGCTGGTCGAGCACTTCTACCGAGTGCACAACCCCACCACCCTCAACCGTCAAGGCCCGGATGTGGGGCGGCAGTACCGCAGCGCAATCTACTTTCACAGCCCCGAGCAGAAGGCTCAGGCAGAAGAGGTGACCACTGCCTTAGCCAGCCGGTTCCAGAACCCGATTGTCACCGAAATCTCGCCCGCCGGGCCGTTTTGGCGCGGCGAGGAGTATCACCAGAAGTACTTCGAAAAGCGGGGGCTCAGCGAGAGCTGCCACCGCTGGAATTGGTGAGTCAGTTTTCGACCTGCGGGCCCGGCTCCCACTCTTTTTCTGAGGCCCGCATCAGAACCTCGACTTCCAGATCGCCTTCGACGCGAATCTGACAGCTCAGGCGGAAGTTTCCGAGCTCGCCATCCTCTTCGAGGCAGGCGCGCTCGGCCTCTCCCATCGGCGGCTCCTCACCATGAATCAGAACGCGGCAGGTGGTGCATCGGGCCTGGCCGCCGCAGCGGTGGCTGACATCCACGCCGCCGCGCTCCAGGGCATTCACGAGCTTTTCACCCTCTTTGGCCTCGATGGTGTCAAATCCGCGGGAACTGATCTGTGGCATGCGAAAAATCTACCTCTTTGGCTAGACTTTGTGCATGATTCATGAGCAGCGGCTGATACGACTGTTTCAGCGGCTCTGCCAGGCGGATTCGCCTGCCCTGAACGAGGGCCCTTCGTTCGAAATCTGCGCTGAGGAGCTCAATTCGCTTGGGATTCAGTGGCACGAAGATGGCGCGGCGGCAGAAATCGAGGGAGCCAAGGGCAACATCATCGCCCATCTCCCCGGCAGTCTTCCCGGCCCGCACATCTTCTTTTCCGCCCACATCGACACAGTCGAGTCGACGGCCGGTCTGGAGATTTTTGAAGAGGACGGCATTTTGCGGTCCAATGGACTGACAATTTTGGGGGCCGACGACAAGGCCGGGGTGGCCCCGATTCTTGAGGCGCTGCGGGTCATCTCTGAGACCAGCATGCCGCACGGACCGGTGACCATTCTGCTCTCGGTGGCGGAGGAGATCGGGCTGAAAGGGGCCGGAGCCATGAAGCTGGAAGGCCTTGGGCTCGACTTTGGCTATATTCTTGACACTGGCCCGCCTGTTGGCTCCTTTGTCAACCTGACGGCCTATCACGACGCCGTCAACGCTCGGATTGTCGGCAAGGCCGCCCACGCCGGAAAGCATCCCGAAGACGGCATTAATGCCATTCAAGTCGCCGCCGATGCCATTACGCGCATGAAGCTAGGGCGGATCAATGAGGAGACCACCGCCAGCTTCGGCATCATCCAAGGCGGGTCTGCGGTCAATGTCGTCTGCCCGAGCGTTGTGCTGCGCGGCGAGGCCCGCAGCACGTCGCAGGCCGATCTGCAGGCTCAGGTGGACCACATGATTGCCGAGCTGAACGGAGCCGCAGAGCGCTGGGGCGCCGAGGTTCGGGTGGAGCATTTCCGCCACTATCCGGGCTACCACGTTGATCCGGCTCACGAGTGCTTGAAGGTTGGGCTGGCTGCGGCCGAAGCCCTCGGGCTCAGCTATCCGCTGAGAACAACTATCGGCGGAAGCGATGCCAACATCTTCAACGCCAACGGCCTCCCTTGTGTGGTCTGCGGAACGGGCATGGAGGAGATCCACACCCACCAAGAATGGGTGAAGACCGCCGACCTGGTGCTTCTGACCGAGCTGGTTTTGGAGATCATTCGGCAGGCCTCCGCGCCTCCAGCGGCAGGCTCCGCGTCTGAAGAGTCAGAACAATGAACTTCCGATCGACAGCCGCCATCGTCCTGCTTGCCGCCGGGGCCGCTTTGGCCGGAGCGCAGACCTCCGAGCCGCGAGGACTCTCCCTGCGGGCGGGGATCTTCCTGCCGAACTCGACTGCCGCCAAGAATGAGGCGCAGAACTGGCCGGCCATCGGGCTGTCGTACCGCTTGAGCGACTTGCGCTACCCCGACCTCAACAACCCCTTCACGGTGAGTACGGCCATCTCGTTGGACTGGGCCGGCAGCGGCGGCTTCTCGGTGACTCCGGTGCTCTACAACTACATCCAGCGCCGCGACAGCCTTTATGGCTTTGCCGGCGCAGGGGTCGCCTTTGTGCGCACTCCCGGCAACAACCAAGCGGAGTTTGGCTACAACCTGGGCATTGGCTATGACTTGGCCCGCGGCGGCGACGCCTACTTTGGCGAAATCCGCTACCTCGGCACCAGCGATGGCACAGTGAATGGCCTTTCGCTGCAGGTAGGACTGCGGTTCTAAACTGGGACCTCTCGGCGCGGAGTGAACAACCCGCGCCGAGCGGCGTTGAGATGTACAAGAGATAGGACAATGTCTGCATGGGGAGGAGCCGCTGAAATGAGCCGAGCCAACCGGCACGACGCCGCGCTGGACGCGGCGCTTGTCGAGAATGCGCGCAAAAACGAAGCGGAAGCCTTTGGCCGCATCGTGGACGCCTATCAGTCTCGGATCATCGGCTTTGTGAGCCGGATGGTGCCCACCGAAGAGGACGCGCTGGACGTGGCCCAAGAGGTCTTCATCCGCGCCTATCAGCACCTGGATCGATTCGACAGCCGCAGCTCGCTGCGCACGTGGCTCTTCAAGATTGCCCACAACCTCTGCATCGACCGCGCCCGCCGAGCCAAGCGCACCCCGCTTCAGCTCAGCGTTTCGGCGGGAGTGCAGGGCGAATCTGATTGGGATCTGCTCGACCAGACCGAAGGGCCGGAGGATCTGGTGATCAACCAGGAGCTCCGGGACATCGTGGAGGAGGCGATCGCCTCGATGAGCGACAAGCTCCGCGAAGTGCTTCTGCTTCACGAAGAGCAGGAAATGGCTTATGAAGAGATCTCTCAGGCCATCAAGGTGCCGGTGGGCACGGTAAAAAGCCGACTTTTTTTGGCCAGGGCTCACTTGAAGCGAGCCATTGCCAACTATCAAAATGGAGGTGAAGCGTGAGCAGAATCAGCCAGGAACTTTATGAAAAGATTCTTCGTGAAGAGGAGCTTTCCCCTGCCGAGCAATTGGCACTGGAAGAAGCCCTTGCCACTGACAGCGCTTGGAGCGACTTCGTGCAGGACGCGGCGCCTCGTCCAGAGCCCAGCATGGCCTGGCGCAGCCAGCTCAACGTCAGGCTCTCCGAGATTCGCCGCCCGGTTCGCCGAACGTGGCTGAACTGGCGCAGCGGTGCCGGACTTGCGGCCGTGGCCGCTTGTGGCGCAGGCTTGGCGTTTACCATCTTCGCGCGCTCTGGTCAGGCTCCCGTTCCGGCCATGGCTGAGGCTCCGGCTTCCGAGCTGTCGCTGGAATCCGCCATTGCGGCAGCCCATCGGGACACCCAGCGTCAAGCCGATTTGGGAGTCTATATTCCCGCTCAGCCGACGCTCGCCGCCTACAACTGGGAAGAGTTGGGGGCCAACTAATGAAGGTCCGCGGCGTGGCGCTGCTGGCGGCTGTGGCTGCTGGCAGCCTGGCGACCGCTCAGCCGAGCCTGATGGAGACTTTGCTTGAAAAGGGCAAAGACGCACGCTATGCCGGAGTCCGCGATGTCTCGTTTCGGCGGGGCGACAAGACAGTCACCTTTCAAGAGCGCATTATTCGAAGCGGCTCAAGCCTTCGCATCGAGCACCCGCCTGGGTCGCCTTTTGCGGGCCAGATCATCGTGGAAACGGGCTCGCTGCGACGGCATTACCTGCCGGATCAGAAGATCATTCGCGAGCTCCCTCGCGCCTCGGCCAGTTTCGGCCGGGAGCTTGTGGAGGCCTTTAACCGCCGCCGAGGTGAATGGCAGGAGGCAAAAACAAGCGAGCAAGTTGCAGGCCGCTCGGTTCGGCGATTTGAGCACTCAGGTTCTACACTGGGCTCTGTTGCCGTCGAGATTGATTCAGAGGCAGGCGTTATTCTCGCGCGGGAAATCAAGGACCGCCAAGGGGCAGTCATCGGATCATTCCGATTTCGCGCCATCAAAATGAACCCGTCATTGAGAGGCAGCGAGTTCAGGCTCAATATTCCCGGTGTCAAAGTCGTCCGGATTCACGACGAGCTGAAAGCGGCCGCGGCCGAACTTGGCATGAAGCCCATTCGCATTCGAGCCGGAGGCTTCGAGCTGATGAGCGTCCGCAAGATCGATTCAGAGGCCGGCAAGGCTCTTCTTGTTCAATTTATGCGAAATACGGACCGCGTGACCGTTGTGGCATCGAAGAAAGAATTGGACGGAAAGACCCTTCGCGCACTTGTTCGGGGCAGAGGAAACCTGCACGTCTGGAAGAAGGACGGCGTCTCCCTTGCCATCATCAGCAGCCTGCCGGAATCTTCGCTCAAGTGGATTGCGGACCGCGTCTCCGCCTGAAGCCTTAGACGGAAACTCCTCGCCCTCACCAGGCGTCTACTTATTGGGGCAGATCGTGTCACGACGCCGTAAGATTCAAAAGCGCACCGCGCGCAAGCGCAGGTCGATCAACCTGGCTCAAACTTTCGGGGTCAGCTTCGTCGTGCTTTTCCTCGTGCTGTTCATCGCGGCCTCGGCGTATTCGTTCACTCGAATTCAAGCCGCCTATAACATCCTGCCCCAGATTGACGGCAAACTGGCCGAGCTCCGCACTGAGGACACGGTCATTCTCTCCGCCGACGGCGTCGAGCTCTATCGCATCACCCCAAAGAATCAAGATTTCATTCCGATTGACAAGGTGCCCAAGCTGGTGGTAAGTGCAACCGTGGCCTCGGAAGACCACAGGTTCTATGAGCACAAGGGTGTGGACCCATTTGCCATGGCCAGCATCACGATTGAGGCCCTTTTTGCCGGCGGCTTCCAGCGGGGCGGATCCACCATCACAATGCAGATTGCCAAGCTGTACTTTTCTCAAAGCGAGCAGACCTTTGAGCGAAAGATGAACGACATGGCTTTGGCCTTCGCTATGGAGAAGAACTTTACCAAGGACAACATCTTGGAAATGTATCTTAACTCCATCTATTATGGCGGCAGCGCGCAGGGAGTGGTTGCGGCAGCTGACGTCTATTTTGATAAGACAGTTGAAGAGCTGACCCTGATGGAAGCGGCCATGCTTGCGCGATCGGTCCGCCGTCCTTCAGAGATCAACCCCCAAGACAACTACAAGCGAACCCGGGAGTGGGCTCTGGATACTCTTTCCATCATGAAAGAGCAGGGCATGATTACAGAAGCTGAGTACAGCAAGGCGATCAAGGAAGAGCCAAAAGTCTCCAAGAAGAAAGTCTTTCACGCCGCCACGGGTGAGAAGTCTTACTTGGTTGATGAAGCGTTTCGTCAGGTCCGGGCTGTCGCTCCGGGTCTGGACCTGGCGCGAGGCGGGTACACGGTTGTCACGACCTTTGACACGCGCGTTCAGAAAGTGATTGATGATGAAGTGGCCAGCGCCATGAGGCGGTACCGGGGCCGAAGGGTCAACACGGCCGCAGTTGTCATCATGGATAAGGATGGCCGCGTCTTGGGCCTCTCGGGCGGCTCGGACTACAAGCGTAGCCAGTACAACTACGCCACCCAAGGCGGTCTGCCGACAGGGTCCAGCTTCAAGCCCTTTACCTACGCCATTGCCATTGAGAACGGGGCGGTCAGCGCTCGCGGCTCAATTCGGAATGACACGTTCTTTATTCAGGACGGTGGCCGGCGCCGATCAATTCAGGGCGGCGGAGGCGGCGGAAGCACGAGTGTTGCCCGCGCCCTTTACACATCGAACAACACTGCGGCGATGTGGATTCAAAAGGCCGTGGGGACCTCCGCTGTCGCCAACGGCACAAAGACGATTTTTGGCGTGGATCGTGACCTGCCCAAAGTGCCGACTTTGACTTTGGGTGTGGCCGACATTAGTCCGATAGAGATGGCTGAGGCTTACACGGTTTTCCAGAGCCAAGGAACGCGAGTGAAGCCGAGGATGATCTCTCGCATCGAATCCAAGGCAGACGGAGTGATTTTTGAAGGCCGCAAGGTGGCGTTCCCCGGCAGGCTGCGCCAAAGCACGGCAAAAAACATTGATGCCATGTTGCGGTCTGTCGTTACCGCCAGCGGAGGCACAGGGCGCGCAGCAGGCGCCGCCATCAACGCGCGAGGCAAGACGGGAACAACCAGCAACTTTAAGGATGCCTGGTTCTGCGGCTACACCGACGAGCTTGTCGCCGTTGTGTGGGTGGGCAATCTCAGTTTTTACACCGATTCCGAAGGCGTCGTCCGCCCCAGGCACAACGCCATGGGGGGCGTTATGGGTGGGCAAGTTCCAGCTCCGTTCTGGGGCCGACTGGTCAGCAAGGTTCAACAGATCATTGATGAGAAGCCCAGTCGCATCAGCACCTCAATCACAGGCGGCCGAGAGATTCCCGAGAGCAATCGGTCAGGGGAAGAGAATGAAGATGGTGGCGAGAACGAAGAGACCCCAGCGAATCCTGAGGAAGGGGGCGACGCTGGCGGCGTCGAAGTTTCGCCGGATATCTCCACTCCAACCGAAAGCCCGACGGCTCCAGTGAATCCACCCAGCAATCCGGCTCCCGCTCCGAGCCGCCCTGCCAACCCACCCTCGGGCGGGCAGACGGTGACGCTGGAGATCTGCGCGGATTCAAGGCAGGTCGCAACCATCGCATGCCCCGAGCGCGTGACTCGCACCTATCCTCGCGGTTCGGCGCCTTCATCCTCCTGCAGCCGGCATCGGCTTGACTAGCGGAAATGACGAGAATCGACGACGAGCATGAAGTCAGCAGTTTGAGGCTGGCCGTTGGGCCAGCGCTCATGTGCGTTGCGCTTTTCGTGTTTGCGGCGCGCCTTTACTATCTTCAAGTGGCTTCGGCGCAGGAGATGAGAGAAAAGGCGATCTCCAACCGAACCATTGAAGTGGAAACGCCGGCGCCAAGGGGCTCCATTTGGGACGCCAAGGGGAGGCTGGTGGCGGGGGTTGATCCCAAGCTTGTCGTCATGGCAACCCCAAGAAAGCTAGAAGATCGCCCAGAAGCGGTCGCTCGGGCAGCTGGAATCCTTGGCATGGAAGCCGATGAGCTGCAGAAGAAACTGAATGGGGAGCGGAGGCGCGATTTTCCTGTGGCGATTGCAATGGGAATCAGCTTGGAGCAGGCCGCACAGTTCACGGGCGAACAGTTCGGGCTCTTGAGCGGCTTTCAAGTGGAAAGCCAGCCGTTGCGAGTCATGACGCGGCCCGAAGGCTTAGCCCATGTTCTGGGCTGGGTGCATCGGCCGACTGAGAAAGTCATGGAGCGGCTGAAGGCGGAAGTTCCCGAGATTTCAGAGCCTCAGTTTGCGGGCCGCGCAGGCATTGAAGCCGCCCATGATATTGATCTTCTGGGGCATCCCGGGTTGATCAAGCTGGCAGTTGACAAGGATGTTCGACCGATCAAGCGAGTGCAGGAGACGCCACCGGTGCCTGGGCGCGGTCTTGTGCTTGGGCTCAACCAAGAGTTTCAGAGCTACGCCGAAGGCGTGCTTCGGAGTGCAGGCAAAGGGATCGGCGCCTTCGCTGCGATTGATCCGCGCACCGGAGTGGTTCTGGCCCTTGTCGCCAGCCCAAGCTATGACCTGAAGCTCTTTGAAGGCGGCATCTCGCAGCAGAATTACAGCCGACTCCTCAAGGACCCTGGCCGACCGATGGTGCAAAGAGCGATTGCCGGCGCATGGTCGCCGGGGAGCACATTTAAGGTGGTCACGGCAGTGGCGGCTCGGCAAGCGGGGCAGTTTGATCCCGATCGCAATATTTATTGCCGTGGGGGCCTTACTGTGGGCGGCACTCTCAAAAAGTGCCTGAACCATCCAAGCGGCATGAGCCTCAACTTTGAGTCGGCCATGGCCTATAGCTGCAACACCTATTTCATGACGCTGGCCCGCGAGATTGGGCCGGAAGCGATGAGAAAAACGAGCCTGGCTTTGGGCTTTGGAAAGCCTCTTGGTTTGGACGTTTTGGGAGAAGGCAAAGGGCTCGTCAAAACGGCGGAATGGATGGCCGAAAACAAGGAGACTTGGCAGGTCGGCAACACGGTTCATTTTGGAATCGGGCAAGACGCAGTCACGACAACTCCGCTGCAGATGGCCAACGCCGCTGCGCTGGCGGCCAATGGGGGATTTGCCTTTCGGCCCCATGTAGTTCAGTCCATCGTGGAGCCAGCGCCCAATCGAAAAGTTGTTCAAGTTGAGCCGGAACTGGCCTTGGATTTGAGAGACTTGGGCTCCTTCTGGGACCTGCAGCGGTCGGCCATGAGGGCGGTGACGAGATATGGCACGGCGCGGTCGGTTGCATCGCCGATTGAAGGCGGGTGGGCCGGAAAGACCGGAAGCACTCAAGATGCCCGCCAGGCGCAGCCCCACGCCTGGTTTATCGGCTATGCCCCCGCTGAGAACCCTGAGATTGCATTTGCGCTCATCCTGGAAGGCGCCGGACATGGCGGCGCCGTGGCTACGCCGGTTGCAAGCCAGCTTGTTCGTCGGTGGTTCGAATTTCAGTCGATGCCCGACAGCGCAGAGGCTAATTCACTGGCCAGGTTTCTTGACTCTTCAGCGGGCTCAGGCTCGCTGGCGCTCAGGTAGTAGCTCATCGCTTCCTTTGCGGCGGCCTCGGCCTTTTGCAGCTTCATTCGGGCGCCTTCCAGAGTCTCTCCAGCATAAGTTTGTCCGCCGGCCTGAAACCGCTTGATCACTGGGAGGGTGAGCTGGCCATACTGGTTAAGGCCACGCGCTGCGGCCAAAAGCAGTTCGGCTCTTTCAGCACCTTCTGACTGATCGGCAAGCCAGAGGCGTGCTTCGTAGGTTTCGGTCGGCACCAGGTCTGCCAATGCCCGCACGGTGAAGTAGGGCTTCTCTTCTATAGCGATTAGAGTTAAGGCGACAGCCTTTGCCCCCTCGATATCGTTTTGACTTTGCTTCAACTCAAGCTGTTGAGACAGCGCAGGAAGGTTGTTGGGGTCATAAATCAGCGCCTGCTCCAGCGCAAGCAGCGCTCCGTCGATGTCGCCGGCCTGGTTCCGGGCGTCGGCCAAAGCGCGAAGAACCTTGGGAGAAGGCAGGGCATTCACCGCTTCTTCCAGGACTCGGGCCTGATCGAGCGGAGTCTCGCCAAGGGCACGGATGATGCGCGACTTGAGATAGCCCTCTTCGCCCTGATTGCCCAGCGACGCAGAGGCCGCCTGAACTGCCTGTGCGTCCCGCGAGGACATGGCCTCCAGGGCTTGGCTCATACGGCTTTCCTGGAGCATGGGCGGCAGGAAAGCTGCCCCCACCAGGCCGGCCAGCAAAGCCACCCCGGTCCACCGGTAGTTTTGCGGGGTCATTTCGGGAGTCACCCCGTCGAGCGAACTCAAAAGACCAAGCCCAATGACCGCAAAGAACATGCAGGCAAGGCCGGTGATGGAAAGGACGCTGTCGAAGAATCCATGCGCTCCAACAGCAAAGACCGAACCCAAGCAGGCTGCGCGCAGCAGGTTTTGGCGAGCCATGAGCCTGCGGGCCCCTTTGAAGGCGTGTTGAACCCAGAGCGCCCCGGTAAAGAGCAGAACGGCAAGAGCGGGGACTCCGGATTCCGAAGCGGTTTCCAGCCAAGTCTGGTGGGCAAATTGGGTTTGAGGAGTGAGCCCAGGCTGGGCGCTCATGAAGCGGAAGGACCCCGGCCCGTGCCCCAAGATGGGACGCGAGAGGGTGAGGTCGGCGGCGCTCTTCCAGAGCTGGATGCGAAATGTGGCGCTCTGCTCCTGCTCGGCGCCGCTTTGCGTAATGCGGGTGAGCGGGGCTCCGGCGGCGCCTTGGGGGGCCGTCGCCGTCAAAAGCGGGGCCATGGCCACGCCTGC
>JBGSIR010000401.1:0-4077 GCA_041742415.1 Fimbriimonadaceae bacterium
GGCCCAGGGCTTCGGCCCAGAGGGGAAGTCGGCTTGGTCGAGGGCGGCGGATTGGCTGCGCGCCTTGGCCGCTCGTGGAGCTGAGGTCAAGCGGGAAGGCTGGGCGGCGGAGATGAAGGAGGAGTGGCCGAACGTGGAGGCCGCGCTTCAGTCGGCGCCGACCGAGGGCGGCTGGGAGGCGCTCTCCGGCTGGGGATGGTGGATCCAAATATCTGGCTTTGGTTCCCTGGAGCCCATACGGGAGGCTCGTTCGATCTACGCCGAGGTGGGCGACCGTCTCGGCGAGGCCAACTGCATCCTGCGTCTCGCGGACATTGCGCTTCGGCGTTCTGACCATCATGGGGCGCGGGCGGGCTATCTGGAGGCTCGTCCGATCTACGCCGAGGTGGGCTCCCGTCTCGGCGAGGCCAACTGCATCCAGAGTCTCGCGGACATTGCGCTTGCGCGTTCTGACCATGATGGGGCGCGGGCGGGCTACGAGGAGGCGCTTGAGATTTACGAGAGCATTGAGGAGCCCTATTCCATTGGCCTTGCCCACCAAAGCCTGGCCAAAGTCGCTTCTGACTCCGCCGAGGCCTGCCGCCACCTCGCCGAGGCGAGGCGCTGCTGGGAGCCGCTGCAGGTTCCGGGGCTCATCGAAAATTTGCTGGAGCCGCTGGAAGCCCAGCACGGCTGCTCAGGGCATTGAAAAGGGCATCCCGTCTCTAACGAGGATGCCCTTTCGCTTCTGTTACTGCCCTTACTTGTGGATGGCCAGGCCGTGGGCGTCTTCGAAGGCTTCGAGGATGGCTTCGGCCATGGTGGGGTGGGCGTGGATGGTGTCGATCATGGACTCCAGCGTGGCTTCCAGCTTGATGGCCACGACGCCTTCGCCGATCATGTCGGTGACGTGGGCGCCCAGCATGTGCACGCCGAGGACCTCGCCGTACTTCTTGTCGCAGATCACCTTGACAAAGCCATCTTGAGTGCCGGCGGCGATGGCTTTGCCGAGGCCGCGGAAGTGGTAGATGCCGACGGCGACATCGAAGCCCTTGCTCTCGGCTTCGCCCTGGGTGAGGCCGACGCTGGCGACTTCGGGGCTGGTGTAGACGCAGTTGGGAACGGCCTTATAGTCCACCTTCTTGGCCTCTCCGCGGACGATGTTGGCGGCGACGATGGTGCCCTCGTGGCTGGCCACGTGGGCGAGCTGGATGCGGCCGGTGACGTCGCCGATGGCATAGATGTTGGGCACATGGGTTTGGAGAGTGTCGTCCACCACTTCCACGCCGCGCCGGTGCAGCTTCAGGCCAATCTTTTCGAGGTTCATGTTATCGGTGTTGGCTTTGCGGCCGACTCCGAGCAGCACCACGTCGACTTCAATCTCCTGGGTTTTGCCGCCGCCGGTGACGAAGCATTTCCAGCCTCCCTTCACCTTTTCGACCTTGTCCAGAGTGCTGCCGGTGTGAACCTTCACGCCCTGGCGGCCCAGCACCTTGCCGAGATCCTTGCCGAGGTCTTCGTCCATGACGGGGATGAGGTTGGGCATCATCTCGACCACGTGGACTTCGCTGCCGAGAGCGTTGAAGACATAGCTGAACTCCACGCCGACCGCGCCGCCGCCCAGGATGAGCATGCGCTTGGGGGCGAAGGGGGCGGTGACGGCGTCATCGCTGGTCCAGACTCCATCCTCTCGCCCGCCTTCCAGGCCAGGGATGTTGAGATAGATGACGCTGGAGCCCATGGCGAGGATGAAGTTCTTGGCGCGAAGGGTCTGCGACTTGCCGTCCTTCTCCACCTCGATGGTGTGGGCGTCCACAAACCGGGCGAAGCCTTCGACGTGGCTGATCTTGTTCTTCTTGAAGAGCATGCCGACGCCGCCGCGCAGGGTCTTGACGACCTTTTCGGTGCGGGCCATCATCTTCTCGAAGTTCATCGAAACCTCGCCCTTCACTTCGACGCCATATTCGCCGGCGTGCTGAACGTGCTGATAGGTTTCGCTGGCCGCGATCATGGCTTTGCTGGGGATGCATCCCCAGTTGAGGCAGGTTCCGCCGAGATACTCCTTCTCGACAACGGTGACTTTCGCTCCCAGCTGGGCAGCGCGGATGGCGGCCACGTAGCCGCCAGGTCCTGCGCCAATCACAATGACATCGGCATCAAATTCGTTCGCCATGGCCTCTGTTTGTTCCAAGGTTTGTGGGATGGCGTCTATCGCAGCGATGATCCGATTGACCTGGGCCAAGCCGGGCGCAATGGACCCTCGGGCCCCTTCGGCCCTGCTTGGCTCGGTGTTCTTCTCGCGGCTGCGGCGAGCTCCCACAAGGCGGCAGGATACCGAAGCGGCGGGCCAAAGCGAGGCCATGCGGCGGATGCCTCCCGAACCCAGCGCCGCCCGCCAGCCCCCAAGGAGATTTGACAGTTTCGACAGAAAATTGGAACCAACCCCAGAGCGGTCCAGTCTATGCCGAGCGATGAAGACTGCATTGCTGTTCATTTGTGCCCTCGCTTTGGCGGTGGGCTGTGCGCCGACCAAAACCATCACCGGCAAGTGGAGCGTGGAAGGAATCGGCAGCGCGGGCCAGGGCCTCGAAAAGGTGACGGCCGACTTTGCGGATGGCGGGCAAATGACCATGGTCTTCCTCACCAGCAACGAGCTGCCGCAGGACTTGGGAACCATGAAGATGGAGATGACCATGACCGGCGACTACAAGATGGAGGGCGAGGGCGTGACCCTGAACGCCACCGACATCAAGCTGAAAATGATCGATCTTCCCGAAAAGCTGAAGCCCATGGAGGCCGATATCATGAAGGCTTTTGACGCGGAGCAGAAGCAGTCGATGCTCGATGACATCAATCAGTCGAAGGCCAGCCCCATTGAGTGGACCAGCGACAGCGAATTCACCATGAAGACCGACGGCGCCCCCGCCGTCTTCACCCGCGCCTAAGCGGGCCGCAAGGCTGGCTTTCCGGGTGGCTCGGCGATGAGCTGCGCCACCCGGAAGTCGCATGCCTGAACCTCTCTTTGTGCGAAAAACTTTGGCGCAGCGAGAGAGTTTGGGCTGTATAATTCACCTGGAATGGTGAAGGAGGAACTCTTGTGCTGGTCGCGATTGCGGCTTTTGGGTTGGCGGGATGCGGTGGCAAGTCCGTGACCGGGAAGTGGAATGTCACTGATTTCCAGGCCACGAACGGCTTCAAGACTGTCGTCGCCGACTTTTCATCTGACGGCAAGATGACCATGGACTTCGTCTTTGAGCAGCCCGCCCCCGGGGGAACCGTCGGCATCGAATTCAAAATCCTCGGCGCCTACGAGCACAAGGGCGAGACATTCTCGATGACGGCAAATGATATGGACATGAAGATCAACAATATCCCGCCCGCCCTCAAGTCTCAGGAAGAAGCGATGCTCAAGACATTCGAAAGCGAGGGGAAGAAGGGGATGATTGATGAAGTCAATACGCTGAAAGACGCCAAGCTCACCTGGGTTTCGGACACTTCGTTTCAGCTAACCTGGGACAAGGGCACGATGACCTTGACCAAAGCCTGATCGCCTGACCTGCCCTCAGATCCGCGGGTTGATGGATTCTCGAAGCGCTATGGTCGTGGATGCCGCCTGCATAGCGTCGTCAATTCTTTCCAGCGCAAACGGAGGCTGAACAAATCGGCCAAGCCCCATTTTCTGCGCCGCTTCAACCGCCTGATGCACTCTGGAAGGCGGATAGTTGTGCAGGCCCTGAACCTGCCAGCAGCCTCGCACAATGGCTTCGCCGCTAAACGGCAGCTCCGTGCCAGGGGTCACCAGGCCGGCCAGGATCATCTGCCCCCCCGGGCGAAGAAGTTGGGGCGCCGCCGCCAAGGCGCTGGCATGGCCGCAGGCCTCCAAAACCAGACTGCATGCGCGGCTCCAATCCGAACAAGGCTCCAGCCCCAGGCCCAGGATCATGGGCAAGCGGCCTGGCATAGGGTCGCAGATCACCACGCTCCACCCCGCCTGCTTCAGACTCCATCCGGCGGCCAGGCCCAGCACTCCGGCGCCCAGCACCACGGCTATCTCCGCCGGACCCGACGCCAAGCGGGCGGCCTCCAGTCCCGTGGCCA
>JBGSIR010000402.1:0-7131 GCA_041742415.1 Fimbriimonadaceae bacterium
CTGGCCGCCGGCCGCTTCGTGGAGCCGGGAGACCTTGTGGTCGCCGCCGAGAACAATGCCGACGGCCTCGCTCCGCTGGTGGCTCAGCATGCTCAGGGCCTTGGCTATTGGACCGTGGGCCGGTCGCCAGCCTTTATTCGCTCGCTGGGCGGATCGCGGGTCTCGGCGACGGCGGCTCCGCGCATCGCGATGGCCTATGGCCCAGGCGTTTCGGTGAACGAGGCTGGCGCCATTTGGAGCTATTTGGACCGCGAGATCGGCCTGCCGGTCTCGGTGGTGGAGCCTGATGTCCTGGCCTCTGGCGACCTCTCGCGCTACAGCGTGATTCTGCTGGCCAGCGGCTCCTACACGCGTGCATTGGCCGACCTGCTTGGCCCGTGGATGCGCGCCGGCGGGGTGCTGATCTGCACTGGGTCGGCGATGGACTGGGCCAGCAGCAGCGGCCTTTGGGATCTCCGCGCCCGCCGCCCCTCGCCTAAAGTGGACGGCCTGCCCTACGGCGAGATCTCCGAAGAGCGGGGACGCCACTCCATTCCTGGCTCCATTTTTGCCGCCGACCTGGACACGACTCACCCGCTTGCCTGGGGCTCCCCGGGCCGCATCTGGACCTTCCGCGAAAGCTCGACCTTTTATGACGTTCCCAGTCAGGCGGGTTCGGTGGTGGCGCGGTACAGCGAAAAGCCGCTGACCGCAGGCTATGCCTCCGCCGAGGCTCTGGCGAATGCCCCCGGCCGGGCCGCCATTCTGGCTCGGCGCGAAGGCCGCGGCTCGCTGATTCTGATGGCCGACGAGCCCAACTTCCGCGCCTTCTGGCGCAGCCCCAACCAGATCCTCCTGAACGCGATCTTCTTCGGAAGGCAGTTCTAGGAGCCTAGTCAAGCGCCCTTCACGCGTCGAAAGCCGCTTGAAGGGCATCAACCAGGCGAAGTGCCTCAGCCGGAGTGTTGGTGTGCAGAGCGCTCACCCTCACCACTCCTGGCTCGCCGGCCACATTCACTGCCTCGCAAAAGCGCAGCGAATACATGTGCCCGTGCCGAATGAAGAGGTCCTGGGCGTTGATTTCTGCGGCGATCTCGTCGCTGCGGCGGCGCTTATGCACAAAGCTGACGGTGGCATGCCGGTCTGGCCCGGGCTGGCTGCGGCCGATGAGGCGCACGTCGTCGCGGCTGTTCAGGAACTCCAGCAAAGGCCGAAGAAAGCCCAGCTCCATGCGCTTGAATTCGCCAAACGCCTCTTCAACGGCGGAGCGGGTCAGGGGCTCGGCCTCGGCGGGGTGGGGCTCCTGCTCGGGCGCCGGTCGTCCCGCTGCCAAGTTCAGATAGCCGCCCAGGCCCACAATCGCCGCAAGCGATTCATAGGGCAGGCAGCCCAGCTCAAACTTCCGCGGCCAGTCCTGCGAATCCACAAAGTAGTGGTTGCGGCCCTTCACCTTCGCCCAGGCTTCGCGGGAGCCAAAGAGCGCGGCGCAGTGGGGGCCAAAGACTTTGTAGAAGCTGAAGACATAGAAGTCGGCGTCGATGGCCTGCACGTCCACGGACTGATGGCTGGCGTGAGCGACCCCGTCCACCACGGTGAGTGCGCCCGCTTCGTGGGCCAAGGCGGCGGCGGCCTTCACGGGCTCGGCGTGGCCCATGAGGTTGGAGGCATGGCAAAGCGCCACCACGCGGGTGCGGGGGCCGAGCAGCCCGGCCAGCTCCTCCAGACTGCTCTCGCCCGTGGCCGGGTTCACACCCCAAAAGCGCACCGTGATGCCGGTCTCCTCCAGTGCGGTCCAGGGGGCGATGTTCGCTTCGTGGTTGGCCACGCTCACGATCACCTCGTCGCCGGGCTTCCAGCCGGTACGGAGGCCCTGCGCCAGGGTGTGAAGGAGCTGGGTGGCTGAGGCGCCAAATGCGGTGTGCCCAGCGCCGGCGCCATTCATCAGGGTCTGCGCGGTGTGGCGGGCAAGCTCCACCACACGTTCGGCCCGGCTGCTGGCCGGATAGCCCGCGCCGGTCTGCACATAGCTGTCTTCGATGAACCGGTGCATGCTCGAAATCGCTTGGATAGGCATCTGGGCGCCGCCGGCATTTTCCAGGAATACGGAGCCGGAGGCCAGGGCGGGAAACTGCCCACGCAGGCGCTCTTGGAGGGCGGCATTGAGGGCGGCGATCTGCATTGGCTCCAGTTTGGCGCCTTGAACCGTCTAGGAGATTGGCGAACCGTTGAGACAGGCTTTTTCAACTCCGCTGGGCTGGATGGAGGCCCACATTGGGAGCCGCGGACTGCGGCGCCTGGTCTTCTTGGACGGCCGGCCAGAGGCCGAGGCTGGCGGCGAGCTCTCGGCGGCTTTGACCGCCTATTTCCATGGCGAAGGCTCTTTGCCGGATATTCCGCTGGACCTCGCGGGCACCCCCTTTCAGGTGAAGGTGTGGCGCGCTTTGCTGGAGATTCCGTTTGGCCAGACGGTGACCTACGGCGGGCTGGCGCGGAGGCTCGGTGTGAAGCGCGGGGCCCGGGCGGTGGGGCTGGCGGTGGGGCAAAACCCCATCGCCATCATTGTCCCCTGCCACCGCGTGCTGGGCAGCGAGGGCGAGCTGCGCGGCTATGCCTATGGCCTGCAGCGCAAGAAGGCGCTCCTCGCCCTCGAAACCGGCCAGCCGACACTGCTGGGACTTTGAATCAGTCCCACCGAAGGCTGAGCGAGGCTCCGCCCGTGCGGTTGAACCACTCCACCCGGACTCGGTGCCAGCCCGGCGCCAGCGCGGCCAGGCCCCGCTTTTCCTGGGCGGCATGCAGGCCGTCGTTATCCACCACCAACTGGCCGCCGATGTAGAGTCGGGCGCCGTCATCGCTGGTGAGCCGGGGCGTGATGACCCGGGCCTCTGGCGCGTGCAGCCATCCCTCAAACACCAGGCCGATGTTTTTTTTTCCGCCAGCGGGCGCCGTTGAAATCGATTCGGCGGGCGCCTCGCTCACCGGGGTGAGGCGCGAAAAGTCGGGCAGCCGATCCCACGCGCCTTCATACACCTTGACCTTCCAGCCAGTGTCAGCGGGAGCGGCGGTTTGGGAGGCGGCAAGCTCCGGCGCTTTGCTCACTTTGAGCCGGGACTCTGGCCCAACGGCGAGACCGCCTCGAAATGCCTGAACCCTCAGCTCGGCGGTCTCCAGCACCACGATGGAGCCGGAGGTGCGCGGGGAAGCGGCGGTGGGGGCGCTGCCGTCGGCGGTCCAGCGAAGCTCGGCGCCCTCGATGGCCGTGGAGGCAGAGACCGAGGCCCGGCCAACAAAAGCGGGGGGACCCTGCACCACCGGCGCCGCATGGGCAGCGGGTTGGCCCTTCAGGGTGAGCTCGACCACCACTGGCATGCCATTGGGGCGCCGGAGCGGAGCCGCGACGCTCCAGACTTCGCCCAGCTTTTGCGCTCCCAATGCGCCGCCGCCCAGCTGGCGGGCCGAGAGGATCGGGGTGGCCAGGCTCGGCAGATTGAGCCGGCCATCGGCGGGAGGCTCCCAAATGTGGAGATAGACCTTCTCGCCCTTCTGAGTGGCGCGTCCCCAAGGGAAGGAGCCGATCGGGGAGGCGGTCGTGCCGTGCACCGCTTCGCCGTTCACCGCCATCCAGGCGCCCAGCTCCTCCAGCCGCCGCACGGCCTGGGCGGGGAAAATGCCGGTCGGTTCGGGGCCGACGTTCAGCAGGTAATTGCCGCCCTTGCTCACGATGTCGCTGAGGTTTTGGATCAGCTCCACCGAGCTCTTCCAGTTCTGGTCGTTCTTGTTCCAGCCCCAGTTGGCGTTCATGGTCATGCAGCTTTCCCAGTCCAGCCCTGGCACGCCCTCGGCGGGAATGTTCTGCTCGGGGGTGCCAAAGTCGCCCATTTCCAGGCTGGCGTCGGCCATGCCCTCGCGGCCCGGACCCACGCGGTTGTTGATGATGATTTCTGGCTGAAGTCCGCGCACCAGTGCCTCCAGGCGCCGGCCTCTCTCCACCGTCCAAGGCGACTCCCATTCGCCGTCGAACCACAGCACGTCGATCTTGCCGTAGTTGGTGAGCAGTTCGGTGACCTGCTTATGCAGGTGCTCTTGAAAGCGGTCCATGTCGGGCGGCTCGGGGCTCTGCACGGCCCAGGCGCGGCGCTGGCCCCAGTCGGGGTGGCTCCAGTCCATGATGGAGTGGTACCAGCCGATCTTCAGCCCTTGGCGTCGGCAGGCCTCGGCGATCTCCTTCATGATGTCGCGCTTGAATGGGGTGGACATGATGTCCCAATCGCTGGCGGCGCTGTCATAGAGCGCGAAGCCGTCGTGGTGCTTGGTGGTGATGACCAGATATTTCATGCCCGCCTGCTTGGCGGCGGCGGCCCAGGCGTCGGCGTCGAACTGAGTGGGGTTGAACTGGTCTCGCCACTGGCGGTACTGGTCCATGGGCACCTTTCCTGTCTCCATGATCCACTCCCCATGACCGGTCGATCCGCCCCACTCACCGGCAGGGACGGCATAGACGCCCCAGTGGATAAACATCCCAAAGCGGGCCTCGCGCCACCAGTCCATTCGGTCGGGCGCGGCAAGGGTCATGGCGGCAAGAGCAGCGGTCAGCATCGCTGGCTCCAATTCTGCCCGTTTTTTTGGCCTGGTAACCTGCTTTCGATCGAGTCCTTATGAATTGGAGCCAGTTTGTCAATGCCCTCAACGATCCTTTCCTGCGTTTGGGGGAATTTGAGCTGACGGCGTTCTTCTTGTTCAAGCTGGCGCTTCTTCCGTTTGCTCTGATTGTCGCGGCGCGGTCATTGCGAAAGGTCATCACAAAGGTGATGCTCCGCGCTCCGGGGATTGATGACGGCGCGCGCAACGCCGTGGCGACGGTCTTCTACTACATCTTTCTGGCCTTGGGCTCCCTTTGGGTGCTGGGGCAGCTTGGGCTGAACATCTCCAGCCTGGCAATCTTTTCTGGCGGCCTGGGCGTGGGTGTGGGCATTGGGCTGCAGGACACGGCGCGAAACTTCTTCAGCGGCCTCATCATGCTCTTCTCGCGCACGGTGAAGCCGACCGATGTCATCACGGTGGGAAACCTGACGGGCGAGGTGCAGACGATCGGCGCGTATTCCACAACAATGCGCACGATCCAAGACGCCACCGTCATCGTGCCGAACTCGCAGATTCTGAGCGAGCAGTTTGTGAACTGGACTCACGACCGGCGGCAGCGGATGGTGGAGGTCACTATCGGCGTGCACTATTCCAGCGATCTGGATGTGGTGGAGGAGTGCCTCGCCGAGGCCGCGAGGCGAACTGAGGGCGTCCTCACTGAACCGGCGCCGCAGTTTCTCTTGGCCGAATTTGCCGACAGCGCCGTCGTTTATCACTCGCGCATTTGGACCATGGAAGTGATGCGCTACTACCGGATCGTCAGCGCCTTCAACCGCCACGCCGCGCAGCTTTTCGCCGAGCGCGGCGTGATCATTCCTTATCCGCAGCAGGAAATCCACATCAAAGAGTGGCCCGTGCGGCCGAAGGACTGAGCCGAAGCTCAGTCCATGTGCTTGACGACTTCGGCGCCGAACCCGGAGCAGCTCACCAGGGTGGCTCCCTCCATCAGGCGTTCGAAGTCGTAGGTGACGGTCTTGGCGCTGATCGCGCCTTCGACGCCCTTGATCACGAGGTCGGCGGCTTCGGTCCAGCCCATCCAGCGCAGCATCATTTCGCCGCTCAGAATAACGCTGCTCGGGTTCACCTTGTCTTGGCCGGCGTATTTCGGCGCGGTGCCGTGGGTGGCCTCGAAGATGGCGTGGCCGGTGACGCTGTTCATGTTGCCACCAGGGGCGATGCCGATGCCGCCGACTTGGGCGGCGAGGGCGTCGGAGATGTAGTCGCCGTTCAGGTTCAGCGTGGCGATCACATCATATTCCGCCGGGCGGAGCAGGATCTGCTGGAGCATGGCGTCGGCGATCACGTCCTTGATGACGATGCCCGCGCCGGGCTTGCCTTCAGGAATGATGTGCCAGGGGCCGCCATCCAGCGGCACGGCGCCAAAAACTTCGGCGGCAATCTTGTATCCCCAGTCGGCAAAGCTGCCTTCGGTGAACTTCATGATGTTGCCCTTGTGCACCAGAGTCACGCTCTTGCGGGCGTTGTCGATGGCGTACTGAATGGCGCCAATGACCAGGCGCCCGGTGCCCTGATAGCTCACCGGCTTGATGCCGACGCCCACCTGAACGCTCGCTTCGCCGGCCTGGCCGGTGAGCTGCATGAACTCAGCAGTCTTCTCCAGGGTGCCAAAGCGAATCTTCTTGAAGCGGTCGGGGAAGTTGGCTTCCAGCAGCGAAAGGAACTTGGCGTTGTCCTCGGTTCCGGCCTCAAACTCGATGCCGGCATAGATGTCTTCGGTGTTCTCGCGGAAGATGACCATGTCCACCAGGTTTGGCTCCTTAACGGGGCTGGGCACGCCGGTGAACCAGCGCACCGGGCGCAGGCAGATGTAAAGGTCCAGCATCTGGCGCAGGGCCACGTTGATGCTGCGAATGCCGCCGCCGACCGGGGTCGTGAGCGGGCCCTTGATGCCGATGAGATATTCGCGGAAGGCGTCGAGCGTCTCGTCGGGCAGCCAGCTTCCGGTCTCATTGAAGGCCTTTTCGCCGGCCAGCACTTCCTTCCAGATGATCTGGCGGCTGCCGCCATAGGCTTTTTCGACGGCGGCGTCCAGCACCAGCTGGCTTGCGCGCCAGATGTCGGGGCCAGTGCCATCGCCTTCGATGTAAGGGACGATCGGCTGATCGGGAACCTGAAGCCCATTCGGGCCCTGGGTGATCTTCTCGGGCATAGATCGAAGGTTACCCAGCAGAAACAGGGCCCTCGGGCTGATCCCAATAGGAGCCTTCGCGGGCAATGGCCGCGCCGCGAGCTTGAAGCACTTCACCCAAGCTGGCGGCTCGGTTTGGGTGCTGGCCAGAAGCCTCATGCCGCTCGCCCGGGTCCTTGTTTAGGTTGAACAGCAGAGGCCGCTTCTCGGCGCCAAAGTACCGCTGGCCGGTCTGGGAATATTCGTCGATGTGCAGCTTCCAGGCTCCATCGCGAATGGCAAAGAGGCGATTGTTGACGCCATAGTAGAGGTGCGGGCGCGGGGTGCGGCCGGGGCGGCCTTCGAGGTCGAGGCGGATCGAG
>JBGSIR010000403.1:0-2171 GCA_041742415.1 Fimbriimonadaceae bacterium
ACGGCGTGGGCGGCTGCGGTGTCGGGCCGCTCCTCTTTGCCCCAGCGGGTGAGCATCAGCCAGCCCAGCCCGAGCATCACTGCGGTGATGGGCATGGCAAAAATCGCCCACTGCACAAAGTTGATCGAGACCCCGGTGGCCTCTTCGATGAGCGCGGCACCGATGACGTTGGGCGGCGTGCCGATGATGGTCCCCACCGCGATGGAGCTGCTCCAGGTGAGCATGAGCAGGAACGACCAGCTCACCTTGGTGTCCACCCGATTGCGGTTGAGCGCCTTCAAAATCGTCAGGCCCACGGGCAGAAGCATCGCCGTCGTGGCGGTGTTGCTGACAAAGAGGCTGATGACGCAGGAGATGAAGCCGATCCAAAACAGCACCGTCGCCGCCGACTTCGTCGCCCATTTGCGGGCCAGGATGAGATAGGCGATGCGCTGGTCGAGCCCGCAGTCCTCCATGGCGCGCGCCAGCATAAAGCTGCCGATGAAGAGCAGGATGATGGGGTTGCCAAAGACGCCAAAGGCGTCCTTCTCGGTCATTGTTCCGGTGAGCACCAGCACCGTGGCGCCCAGCAGGCTGGTGGCGGCGAGGGGGATGGCCTCGGTCATCCAAAGCGCCACCGTGAGCACGAAGACGGCGGCGGTCGTGCGGGCGGCGGGCTCCAGGCCGGGGGCCAGCATCCACACCAGGGCGCTGAGCCCGCAGGCCACCAGGAACTTGATCAGACTCGGCTGACGCCCACTGTCCTCGCTCATGCCGCCGATGCTATCCCATGCGGGCCCATGAAAAATTCGGGACCATCGAACATCGCCGAAAACCGGCTCGTCTCACTCTGTCCAACTCCGCAGCCAGAGAGCGCGATGGTCAGACGAAAAAGGTCCGGCCGCTCTCCGGCCGCGGTCCGGGGGCATGGCCCCGGCAATGGATAGGGCCTGGCAACAGGTCGAAAGGGCGGGCGCCCATTTCCCGCCGCTCCGGTGAAAGCCGGTGACCTCCATGCAATCCGAGGCTCCTCAGGCCGCTGGTCCCGCCGGCGGATGATCTTGAAGTCTGAAGCGATGGACCGGCGCCGAGCGGTGAGGTCCGAAGGCGGCTGGCCGCTGCCGAGAGCTGACGCCAACAGACGAGGGGTGAGAGCCAAAGAGGAGGAGACGCAGTGCGACCGATTTGCCGGAAGAGCCGCGCTCCAGCCGTCCGGCCGACGGGCCCCGCAGGGGGCACGGCGCTCCGGAATGGCCGTCTGTGTACTCAGCAAATGAGGAAGGGCAAGGTGGCGCGGCGCATTCTGCGGCTAACAAGCAGTGGAACGCCTGACCGCGCGCGTCATCAGGGCAAACAAAAGGAAGCTCACTTGGTAGAGCATCGACCTGATACGCCGAAGGAAGGCGGTTCGAAACCGTCCCTTTGCACCAGCGAAAGAGCGGTCCATGCGGATGTGAAAGCAGCCTATTTCCCTGGCCCTCGGGCAGCAGGGAGGGTGGTGAGTCTCGCAAGGCTCATCATCTTGTGTCGTGGAAACCTGGAGAATACTTAGCGGTCTTCGAGCGGGGGTTTGCAGCCCTCGACCGGCGGCAAGCGGCAAAAAAGCACCGTGTGAAAGAGGACAGCCAGACCTCTGTAATCAAGCTGGCGGCTGAGGCGGCAGCATGGGAAGCGAAAGCGCCCATTGCGGACAAGGGGCTAAGACATAAGGCTCCCGAATAGTCGACCCGGCCTGCTCCCAAGTCTCAGGAGCAGACCACACCCCTGCACTCCCACCCGGGAGGCAGGGGTTTTCTAGCTTTTCATCTTCATGAAAATCGGCTCCGGCAGCAGCCGGATGATCGTCATGATCGCCCGCCAGAACCCCGGCACATACGCCACGGCCTTGCGCCGCTTCAGAGCCGAGAGAATCAGCTCAGCCCCCTTATCGGGCGAGGCCGTGAGCTTCGGCGGAGTCTTGCCAAAAGTCATCGCCGTGTCCAGGAAGCCGGGCTTCACTGTGAGCACGTGGATCCCGTGAGGCGCCATGCGGGCGCGGAGGCCGCTGAGGAACTGGGTGAACCCTGCCTTGGCGCTGGCATAGAGATAGTTTGAGGCCCTCCCCCGCTCGCCGGCCACGCTGCTGATGCCCACGATCCAGCAGTGCGGAATCGGCGCCATGGTGGCGCAGGCGGCCAGGGCCAGCTTGGCGG
>JBGSIR010000404.1:0-3285 GCA_041742415.1 Fimbriimonadaceae bacterium
GCCGCGGTCTCCGCCTCGGCCTCGGCCACGATCGCCGCCGCGGTCGCCGCCGCGTCCTCGGTCGCCGCCTCGGTCATATCCGCGGTCGCCTCGATCTCCTCGGTCGGAGTTCGGGTTGGCTTCGCGGGGCTCTTCATGTCCGCCCAGGATCGGGTGATCCGGGTTCAGGCCCTTGGCGGTGAGGTTCACGCGGCCCATCGAGTCAACCTCGTGCACCTTGACGTTGAGCATCTCGCCCACGGCGACAACCTGTTCGGGGTGCCGGATCTTCTCGTCGAGGAACTGGTCGGTGGTGACCATTCCGTCGCGTCCGCCGGCCATCGCCACCAGAGCGCCTCGACCCATGAGCCGGGTGACTTCGCCGGTGAACTCGGTGCCGACTTCGATCTCCGAAGTAAGCGCGCGGATCTCATCCTCAGCAGCCTTGGCCTTTTCGCCCTTGTCGCTGGAGATAAGGATCGTGCCGTCGCGCTGGACGTCGATGTCGCATCCGGTGCTTTCGGTGATCTTGCGGATCGTGGCTCCGCCCGGCCCGATGACCGTGCCGATCTTCTCGGGGTTGATCTTGATGCGGGTGATGCGCGGGGCGCTGCCGCTGAGCTCAGGGCGCGGGGCCTTGATCTCGGCCTCGATGATGTCGAGGATGGCGAATCGGGCGTCCTTGGCCTGGCTCAGAGCGTCGGCGAGGACCTGCTCGGGGATGCCGGCCAGCTTGGTGTCGAGCTGCAGGGCGGTGATGCCCTTGCGGGTTCCGGCCACCTTGAAGTCCATGTCTCCGGTGAAGTCTTCGACTCCCTGGATGTCGGTGAGGATCTTGAAGACCTTGCCGTCGCTCATGAGGCCCATGGCAATGCCGGCCACGGGGGCCTTGATGGCGATGCCCGCATCCATCAGCGCGAGGGTCGAGCCGCAGACCGAAGCCATCGACGAGGAGCCGTTCGACTCAAGCACTTCGCTGATGAGGTGCACAGTGTAGGGGAAGTCCGGGTCGTCCATCGGGATGACCGGCAGCAGAGCGCGCTCGGCGAGGGCGCCGTGGCCCACTTCTCGGCGTCCCGGTCCGCGCAGCGGCCGAGCCTCTCCCACCGAATAGGGCGGGAAGTTGTAGAAGTGCATGTAGCGGCGGGGCGTCTCGGTTTCGTCGAGGGCGTCCACGATGTCGGCGTACTGCGCTTCCTTCGGCATGCCGAGGGTGCAGACCGTCATGACCTGGGTCTGGCCGCGAGTGAAGAGGCCGGAGCCGTGAACGCGAGGCAACAGGCCCGCCATGGCTTCGATCGGGCGGATCTCGGTGGACTTGCGGCCGTCGGGTCGCTTGTCGTCGTCGATGATGGCCTTGCGGATCGATTCGGTGATGGCCTTGTCAACCAGTCCGTTCACCTGGGCAAGAATCTCAGGCTCGTCGGCGTACTTCTCCTTGTACTTGGTGGTGAGCTCCTTGAAGAGCTCGCTGTGGGCGTCTTCGCGCTGAACCTTGTCCGGGTTGAAGAGGGCGGCGGAGATGGTCTTGCCTTCGGCGCGCTTGATGGCGGCGAGGGCCTTGGCGTCCAGCTCCTTCAGCGGAAGCTCGCGCTTCGGCTTTCCGACCTTCTCGGCAAACTTTTCGATCTCGGTGCAGATGAGCTGGATGGCTTCGTGAGCAATCACCAGCGCCTTCACCATGTCTTCTTCGGAAACCTCATTGGCTCCGGCTTCGACCATGGAGATGGCTCCCTTGTGGCCGGCGACCACCAGGTCGAGGTCGCTCTTGGCGATCTGCTCTTCGTTCGGGAAGAGGATGAATTCGCCGTCGATGAGGCCAACGCGCACACCGGCCACGGGGCCGTTGAACGGGATGTCGCTGAGCGCAAGGGCGGCTCCGGCGGCGGTGATTGAGAGAACGTCGCTCGGCTGGCCCTTTTCGATGCTGAACGGCATGGCGATGACCTGGATGTCATTGCGGCAGCCCTTCGGGAAGAGGGGGCGGATGGGCCGGTCGATGAGGCGCGAAATCAGGGTCGCCTTGGTGCTCGGACGCCCGCCGCGCTTGATGACGCCGCCGGGGATCTTGCCCACGGCGTATTTGCGCTCTTCAAAATCGCAGGTCAGCGGCAGAAAGTCGAAGTCCTTCGGGTTCTTGGACATCGTCGCGGTGCCCAAAATGACGGATTCTCCGAGGCCGAGAAGCACGGAGCCCCCGGCCTGGCGCGCAACACGGCCTGTTTCCAGGTTGATGCTCTTGCCGCCGACTTCAAAACTGTGGGATTGGATCATTCATTCATCCTGATCCCGAACCGAGTTCAGCGAGGCCTGACTTCGCGAATGCCGAGCTTTTGAATGAGCTCGCGGTACTTCTCAATGTCCTTGCGCCGCATGTAGGCTTCAAGGCGTCGGCGCTGGCCGACCAGTTTGAGCAGGCCCAGGCGCGAATGGAAGTCCTTTTTGTTCTTCTTCAGGTGCTCCGTGATCTCCTTGATGCGATGCTGCAGCAGGGCGATCTGGACCTCGGCAGATCCGGTGTCCTTATCAGACAGTCCGTACTCCGAGATCACCTTTTCTTTCGCGGCGCGGTCCAGTGGCATATCGTTCAGCTATGGCCTCCCGAAAACTATTCGGGGTCGATTTCACCACGCCCTGTCCTGCCGCTCTCAAAAGCCGACCGGGGCGGGCTTGTGACAACGGCACGCGCACGGCGCGGCTGAGAGTGCACAATACCACCGGCCTCGCCCGTCCCGGGGACAGGGGTACCCTTTTGGCCTGAGGATGCGGGCAACAGTTGTGGGCGCTGGAAGCTGGGGAACAGCCTTGGCAGTGGTTTTGGCGCGCAATGGACACGAGGTGTGCCTGGCCGCGCACACGGCCGAACAGGCCCACGAGCTTCAATCCCGGCGGGAAAACCTCGACCACCTGCCGGGCACAGCCCTCCCCGCCAGCATCACCGTGCGGCCAATGTCCGAGGCCCTGCCCGAGGCCGACCTTGCCGTCGTCGCCACCCCGTCTCATGCCGTGCGCCAAGCATGCGCCCTGCTCGCCGGATCAAAGTCCCCGGTCGTGGTTGCCAGCAAGGGCCTGGAGCCTGGCGGCGGCATTCTCACCGACGCCGCCCGCGAGGCCTTGGGCGGAGTTGAGGCGGCTGCGCTCTCGGGGCCAAACCTGGCCAAGGAGCTTGCCGCCGGCGTGCCCACCGTCGCCGTGGCCGCCAGCGAAAGCCGCGAGCTGGCCATGCTCACGCGAGAAGCGTTCTCTTCGGCAAAGTACCGCGTCTACATCACCGACGACGTCATTGGCGTCGAACTGGCGGGAGCC
>JBGSIR010000405.1:0-3442 GCA_041742415.1 Fimbriimonadaceae bacterium
CCTGCGCGTGCAGCGGGGCGGCAGCTACCAGTGCGCCGACAACTCATGCCAGGGCTACCGCCCCAGCGCCCGCATGAAAACCACCACCGACTCGGGCCACGCTCACGCCGGCTTTCGCTGCGTCGTAAGACCAAAGTGATGGTGGGCAAGGCAGCTGTCGGAGTGGTTTTAATGATTCACGGCGCCGGGGGCGGCGGGTGGGAATTTGACTTCTGGAAGCCGGTGTGGCAGGAGGATGGCTGGTGTGTGGAAGCCCGTGACCTGATGCCTGCGCCTGGCGGCTTAGCGGCGACGACTTTGGCCGACTACCGGCGCCAAATTGAGGCTTGGGGACAAGGGCTGACGCCGGGCGAGCCGCTGGTCATCGTGGGCGCGTCAATGGGCGGTCCACTGGCGCTCCAGGCGGCGAAGACATTGCGCGCCGATGCGGTGATCCTGGTGAACCCTGCCACGCCGAGGCCGGAGCAGGCGCAGGGCATTCCCGACATCATCCGCTGGGCGGGCGGGCCGGTGGAGGAGACCATCGCCGCAATGCCCGACAGCGAAGCTTGGGTTCATGAGTGGGCCGCCGCCCGGTGGCGCGATGAGAGCGGCGCAGTTTTGCGAGAGCTCTACCTTGGCCCAGAGGTGCCTCGGCCCGAGGGGGCCTTGCTCACGATCATCGGCGCGGAGGACAAAGACATTCCGCCTGTTGAAATGGAGCGGCTTTCGCTGAAACTAGGTGGTGAGCACCGGACTTGGCCGGGCGTCAGCCATGTCGGGCCGCTGCTTGGCCGGAGAGCGGGCGAGATCGCCCGCTTTGCCAGAGACTGGACTGCCCGAAGGCTCGGCGTCAGATTTTCATCGTCAGCTCATACTCGGCGCGCACAGGTCGGCCAGCCAGGGGAGCGTTGACCATGGTCGAAATGACTTTGACCTTGCTGCCCAGCCGAACATCCACCCACATCGAGCCTTCGGCCTTGGCGCGATTTTCGCCCTCGGTCTCTTCGATGGTGTATCGGAGCTTGACGGTGTCGCGGCCCAGAAGGGTCTCGCGGGCCACCACTTCGTAGTTGGCCATGCCGGCGCGGGAGCCGATGGTTTCGTCGCCCGGGAGCACGGCGCTCCATTTGCTGCCGACAGTGATTTCGGATTTCGGCCAGATGAGCAGGTTCAGCGACTGGAAGCGGTAGTCCTCATCGTTGATGTCCTGGCCCGAGATCGTGGTGATGTATCCGGCGGCGTCGAAGGTGACGAACGTGGCAGGCGGGTCGCCGGTGGTGATCACGTTCTCGAAGTGGCGCATCTTGATGCCTGTCTGCTCGCTGAGCATGGCGATGTCGCCGTTGGCCTTCACCTCCATCACGCGGTAGACCAAGTCGGAGGTGTATTCCACCACGTGGATCGTGTCCTCCACCTTCACCTTCACCTCGTAGCGCAGGATGTCGTCGGCCTTCAGCCCGTTGGTCAGCCGAATCGGCTCGGGCTGCAGGGGGGCGGCCAAAACTACGGAAGCGATCAGCGCAGGGCCCATAAGTGCCATCAGTATGAAGCGGACGAGCCGGAATGGGCAAAAGCACGGCGCCTTGGGCCCGGTTGGGGAAGACTGTCGGCCATGAGCGGCGGAATTCAAGCGGTGACTCTGGACTGCGCCGAGACCCTGCTGGCGGTGCGGTTTCGCCCCGGCGAGGCGGGAGTCCGGGTTCTGGAGCAGCGCGGCGTGCCTGTGGAGGACGGCGCCGCGGACGCATTTCACGGCCTGATGCACCGCGCCTGGCCGACCTATGACGAAGCCAACCGCACCGGAGACCCCCGGGATGCCATGGCTTGGTGGCAGCGGCTCACGGCCCAATGGCTGGGCGAGCTTGGCCTGGACCCTGCGCTGGCCCCCGAAATCCATGCCGAAGCCGATGCCTGGATGAGGACACCGGAGGCAGGCGTGTTTCGGGCCTTCGACGACTCTGCGCCCGCCATTGCGGCGCTGCAGAAGGCGGGGGTGCGGCTGGCGGTCATCAGCAACTGGGACATCACGCTGGAGCGCACGCTGGCCGACGCGGGGCTGCGGGATCCCTTCGAATTCGCCCTCGCCTCGGCCCCCTTTGGCGCCGAGAAGCCGCACCCTTCGATCTTTCAGGAGGCGCTGCGGCGGCTGGACCTGCCGCCAGAGGCGGTACTGCACGTGGGAGACGACTATGAGGCCGATTTTCGCGGCGCCCAAGGGGCGGGGCTCCATGCTCTTCATCTCGACCGCGCCGGCGAGTCTGGCCCGCATCGGATTCAGTCTTTGATCGAAATCGCGGAGCGGCTGGCATGAACCTGAGCGAGCTGGACTACCGCCTTCCGCGGCGCCTCATCGCCCAGGAGCCGCTGGCCGACCGAGCGGGCAGCCGGATGCTGGTGGTCAACGGCCCCCACGGCGAGCTGCAGGACAGCGTCTTTCGCGCCCTTGGCTCTTTTCTGACCGAGGACGATCTGCTGGTCATCAACACCACCCGCGTCAGCGCGCGCCGGCTGTTTGGCGTGCGCGAGACGGGCGGAAGGGTGGAGGTTCTGACGATGAACCGCCTGCCAGACGGCGACTTTGAGGCCTTGGTTCGCCCCGCCAAGAAGCTGCGCGAAGGCGAGGTGGTGAAGCTGGAGGATGGACTGACTGCTGAGATCATCGCCGACTTGGGCGAGGGCCGTAAGCGGGTGCGATTGGAGCCCGTGGACGGCCTGGACGCCGCCCTGGCCCGGGCAGGCGAAGCCCCTTTGCCGCCCTACATCACCGAACGGCTGAAGGATGAGGAGCGGTACCAGACGGTCTATGCCCAGATGCCCGGCAGCGCGGCGGCGCCCACGGCCGGGCTCCACTTCACCGAAGACGTGCTGGAGGGGCTGAAGGCACAAGGCATTGGCGTGGCCGAAGTGCACCTTACGGTGAGCCTGGACACCTTTCGCCCGGTGATGGTGGAGGACCTGAACGAGCACCCGATGCACGGCGAAGACTGCTATGTGCCCGAAAAGACGGCCGCCGCCGTAGCCGCCTGCAAAGGGCGGGTGGTGGCGGTCGGAACCACCTCGGCCCGAACCCTGGAGGCGGCATCGTTAGGGCCGAAAAATTTGGAGCCCGGCCACCGGCGCACAAATATTCTCATCCAGCCGGGCCACACTTGGCAGACCGTCGATGCGCTTTTAACGAACTTTCACATGCCTCGCACAACGATGCTGGCGATGGTGGCTGCGCTCACAGGCAGGGCTCCCATGATGCGCGCCTATGAGATGGCCGTGGACAGGCGCTACCGATTCCTCTCGTTTGGCGACTGCATGCTGGCTTTTCCACAAAAATCAGGCAGATTTGTAAAAATCTGATTCATACTTCAGGGATGGCGGGGGCTGACGAATTCGATCCGATGGCCTACATCGAGAGCGGGTTTCTCGATGCAGACCGGAGTGACCTGCCCAAGGCTTCGGTGCGGCGGGC
>JBGSIR010000406.1:0-3117 GCA_041742415.1 Fimbriimonadaceae bacterium
GAAAAGGCCGAAGCCTTCCTGGACCCCCGCGCCAAGCTGCTGAGCACCGACCCCAAAGACGACAGCACCGAGGCCATCGCCCACGCCGCCGTCCACCTGGCGCACAGCCTGGGCGCCGCGGCCATCCTCACCACCAGCACCAGCGGCATGACCCCCCGCCTCATCAGCAAATACCGCCCCGCCATGCCCATCCTCTGCTCCTGCTGGACCAAGAAAACGCAGATGTATCTGAGCACGGTGTGGGGCGTGCAGTCCGAAATGGTGCAGCCGCCGGACACCACCGACGACGCCGTCGCTAACGGCATCGACGCCTTCCTGCGCTCGGGAATTCTTAAGATTGGCGACCTCGTCGTCGTCACCGCCGGCGTTCCGGCCGGGCGTCCGGGCAACACGAACATGATTCGGGTGCAGACCGTTTAGGGATAAAGCTGACTTCAACCATCCAGCCGCCAGTGCAAGGAGCCGTTTAGGCAACCGGCTAATGGTAAAGTCTATTGAGCTGAGGCACAGGAACGAAAATGAACATTGGTCGAATTGAACGATTGAGCCTTAGGGAAGTCTGGCCCAGAGAAGATACTGGCTTTACGCCTTGGCTTGCCGAAAATGTCGACTTGTTAGGCGACCATATTGGGCTTAGTCTGAGTGTGATCGAGCGGGAGCAGTCAGCGGGCGACTTCTGGATTGACCTGGTTGCACAAGACGAGACAGGTGAACTGTATATCATTGAAAATCAGCTGGGCAGAAGCGACCATGATCACCTTGGAAAACTGGTCACCTATGCTGCTCTGACCGAGGCACGTGGGGCTATCTGGGTTGTATCTGAAGCGCGCGCGGAGCACATTCAGGCGATTCAGCGGCTTAACTCAACAGGAGTCTTAGACTGCTTCTTTGTGAAAGTGGAAGCCATTCGGATTTCAGGATCAGACGCTGCGCCGCTCTTCACCTTGATTGCCGGGCCGAGCCGAGAAGCGTTGTCATTGAAATCTATCAAGACCGACCAGCACGCTTCCGATGACCGCTACTATAAATTCTGGACTGAACTCCTCAAAACAGCGAAAACAAGAACAAATCTTCATGCCAACATCTCACCTGGCAAGGTCAATTGGCTCGGAAAGACCGCCGATTTGCCACGAGGAATGGCCATCAACTACAACCTGACGCGTGGCCACGGGCAAGTTCACCTCTATCTCGATTATAAGCCAGGTGGCCAAGAGTACAGCGAGGCCGTCTTTCGAGAGATTCTGTCATCAAAAACCGAGATCGAAGAGAACTTCGGAGAAGAGCTTTCCTGGCAAGAGCTTCCGAGCAAACGGGCTTGTCGAATTTCTCACCAAATCAGAGAAACGGTTGACCTGGACCGACCAGAGACTTGGGGGCCGTTTATTGACGAGCTGGTCTCAAGCATGATTCGCTTCAACGCGGCTTTGGAACGACACCTTGCCCAAGCGGCTCGGCAGGCAGAAGCGAATATGATTCGGGTGCAGACCGTTTAGCCTTCGCGAGCCTGCTCTTTGCGAAGGCTGCCCGGCGTCTTGCCGAACTGGCGGCGAAACGCCTGGATGAATCCGCTGGCCGTCTCAAACCCCGCCTCAGCGGCGGCTTCCTGCACCGAGGCGCCGCCGGAGAGGGCCTGGAGGCCGACCAAGGTGCGCGCCTGTCGGCGCCATTGGCCAAACGTCAATCCCGTCTCTGCGGCAAAGCGCCGCTCTGTGGTCCGAAGCGAATAGCCATCTGGACGGCATGAACTCGGATGGCGCAGGAAGGCGGCGGCCCACTCGTTCAGCCCTGGGCTCCTTGGCATCGGGATGCTGCTGGGCAATGCCTCCGTGCGCTCAATCTCCTGCTTCAGCAGCTGCCGCAGTGCCTCGTGCCCGGCATCGGAGGCGACAAGCGGGCCGATCGCGCACGCCTCGCGAATAATCTCTCGGAAGAGCGGCCTGACTTCAACTACCTTCGGCTCGCCTGCCGGCTCATGGCCAGGAGCGAAGTAGAGCGACCTCACCCGCGTTCGACCGACGGCCCAAGCGGGATGGGGCTCACCTGCCGGAACGAACAGCGCCCGATTGGCGGGCAGGACGTATCTCACGCCGCGCGAATCGACATGAAGGGCGCCCTCCAAGGCAAACACGAGCTTGCCCCATGGGCTGGCCGGCCAAAGAACCTGCTCTGACCGATGATGATCCAGCGCCAAGAATCTCACGAGCACGGGGCCGGGAGCAGCGTGTCGTGTTTGGCGCATCTTCTGGCAATCTTATTCCATCACGCCAGGCTCGACGTCGTTTAGAAAGCCTGCATGTCTGAAGACCGACAGCCGAACACCCTTTCTCACTTCGCCATCAACGCCGAGGACTGCGAGCGCGCTTTGGGCTTTTATGAGGCCGTCTTTGGCTGGCAGTTCAGCGCATGGGGGCCGCCTGGGTTCTTTATGACTCAAGTCGGCGCCCAGCACGCCGCCATCCAGCAGCGGATGGACGAGCCCTTCCCGACCCATATTGGCAACTTTGAGTGCACCATCAGCGTGGACGACGTTGACCGCGTGGCCGCCCTGATCGTTGAAAATGGGGGAGTCATTACGATGCCCAAAGTCACGATTCCGACAATCTGCGACATTGCGCGGGTCAAAGACTGCGAAGGCAACACATTTAGCATCGCGAAGTACCTCTGACTGAGCCTGCTTGCATTGCAGCCCTCTTTCACCGTATCATGACGGGAGCTCCACGGAGGGAGTGAGATGAAGAATTTCTTGGTGGGCATGACGCTCTTGGGGGTTTCGGTGGGCATCGGAGTGCTGCTCACCTCGGATGGCTGGTCGAAGGCGCAGGCCGAAACGCGCAAGGCCCAGCAGCAGCGGCAGCAGATGCAGGCGCTGGTGGATGAGCGGGCGAAATCGGCGCGCAAGGAAGTGCTCCTGAACACCCCTCAGGGCGAGATTGAGCATCTGCGCCGCAGCGGCTACTACTTTCCGGGGGACCAGCCCGCTGAGCTGGCTCCGATAGACTAGGCGGCATGCCCTCTGCATTCGAGCCCGCCCGCCTGGGCGCGCTGAGCTTGGCCAACCGCCTTGTGGTGGCCCCCATGACCACCTATTCCTCGCAGCCTGACGGAAACGCGGCCGAC
>JBGSIR010000407.1:0-7554 GCA_041742415.1 Fimbriimonadaceae bacterium
GCAATGGCGAGGTGCGCACCGGAAACCAGGGCGCCCCGCCGCCCCGAAGCAATGACGGCTTCCTGCAGGGAGCCCAGCGCCGAGGCGAAAGCCGAAGCGGCAATGTGAGCTATGGCTCGGTGAACAACCAGCCCCAGCGCAGCCCCCAGCAGCGCGGCCAAGGCTGGAATGACATTCCTAGCATCAACAACAGCCGCATTGCTCAGGACGCCCGCCGGGAGGATCGCATCCGTCAGGTGCAGCCCTCTTACCGCCAGGGATACACCCACTACAGCAACCAGTGGCGCGACGACTACTTCTGGTACCCGCACTATCAGTTCGGATATCAGCAGGACCGATGCGTGCCGAGCCCGTGGTACTTCTATGATCACCTGCCCGGCTATGTGAGCCGAAACCGCGTGAGCATTATCGTGAACGTGAATCCGATCTGGAACAACGTCCGCGATGAGTACCGCTGCCGACGGCCGAGCGGCCCCTATGACCGCAACGCCACCGGTCTGGATTGGGCCATCACGGACATTGAGGACGGCTTCGAATCGCAGAACATGCGGTACTTCGGCCGGCTGATCCCGATCCGCGACCGCATCCAGGTGGACCTCGAAGGCGAGTGGCGCTACCAGATGTCGAGCGATGATTTCTATGATCTTCTCTCCGACATCGTGCAGGGCACCGACACCGACAAATATGTCTATCTCGGCACCCGGTTCAGCGGACGCGAAGCGCTTGCCTTCTACGCCCACCGCTACCGCGACGCCTGGGGCTACAGCACGGAGACCTTCCACACCTGGGGCCTGCAGCAGCAGGGCAACGGCTGGTCGGTGACCTACTTCAATTCCAGCCGGCAAGACTCTCGCCACTGGCGATAAAACCCAAAATAGGGAACATCTCGGGCCAGATCATCGCTAGAATAAGCTCATGATCTGGCCCGTTGTTGTGCTGGCGCAGTCCGACCTGGGCGATGCGCGGGAATTTCTGGCGCAGAGGGTGGCCGAGATGAGCGCTCGGCAGAATATGAGCTACACCATCGCCCGCCACGAGGGCGAGCCTGGTCCGGGGATGGACTTTGAGGGCCAGCTTGAGATTCACTTTGCCAGCCCAGTCAAGTTTCGCGCTGACTACAACTCGACTTGGGGCGACGGCTTTCGCGTGGTGGTCTCGGGCGGAAAGATGCTGGAGGATGACCTCTCGCAGGGCGGGCCTGGTCCGGCAGTGAAGGCCATCGATTCTCCGCTCTCTGAATCCCGCTTGATGCGGTCGAGCCTCTTTGCCCGCGCGCTTTCGGGGCGGCTGGAGAGTCTGGTTTCGCCTCGATCCCAGGTGGGCATAAGGGCAATTTCCGCGCTGCGTCGGCGAGTGAATGTGACCGATGGCGAGGAGGTGAAGACGCTCGACTTTGCCCGCACCACGGGCGGCTGGGTGCTGGAGATGGCCTCGGAGACGGTGACGCGAAGGTTTGGCGAATTTGTCTTTGTGAGCGGGGTGGAAGAGCGCCTGCTTCAGGCGGTCCCGCTTCGGGCCAAAGCCCGTGCCTTTCGAATCGGCTGAGCCCCTGGGGAATGCTATCATTCCGGCCAGGGGCTCGTAGCTCAGTGGTCAGAGCACGCGGCTCATAACCGCATGGTCGTGGGTTCAATCCCCACCGGGCCCACCACCCTCTTTCTTTACAGGCCCCAGCCGGCCCGCATGTCGGGCTTGAGCAGAGCATTGAGGTCCGGCCGACCCGGCACCTGCATGCGGCGGGCGTCCCAGGCGAGGTCCTTGTTCGGGTCCCAAATAGCGAGGTTGCCCAGAAGCACGGTTTCGGTGAGGTCGCAGGCGTAGTCCACGAAGTTGGACACGGGCTTGCGTCCGCCGCGAATGGCTTCGGCCAGCTCGGTGAAGTGGCCCGGAGAGACCGGAACTTCGCGCTCCGGCATCGGCTTGCCGCTCATAAGCTTGGCGCCGTTGCCATAGGTGTCCTCGATGTACATCGTGTCCTTGGTTCCGACGATAATCGTGCCGTTGCCTTGATAGGCGACGCCCTTGGCCAGGTCGGGCGAGGGCTTCTTGCCGCCGTCATACCAATGCAGCTTGAGAGCCTTGCGCCGGCCACGGGCGGGAAAGGCGTATTCGACCATGGACCAGGCCGGGAAGGAGTCGCGGTTCGAGCCGCTGGTTTCGGCCCGCACCATGCTGGGCGAGACCAGGTCGAGGGCCATGAAGGGCAGGTTGAGCACGTGGCAGCCCATGTCGCCGAGCGAACCGCTGCCGAAATCCCACCAGCCGCGCCAGCCAAACGGGTGATAGCCGGGAGCAAAGGTGCGGAAGGAGGAGGGCCCAACCCAGGCGTCCCAGTTCACGGTCTTGGGCTCGGGCTGGCCGCCCTGGCGCTCCACGCCCTGCGCCCACCAGCCGCCGGGGCGGTCCGTCCAGCAGTGCACTTCCGTGACGTCGCCCAGGATGCCGTCCTTCACCAGCATAGCGGCGCGGCGGAGCTCGGTGCTGGCCGTGCCTTGGTTGCCCATCTGGGTCTGCACACCGGCCTTGCGGGCCAGATCCTTCAGCACGCGGGCCTCGTGCACCGTGCGGGTGAGCGGCTTTTCGCAGTAGACGTGCTTGCCCATGCGCAGGGCCATGGCGGCGGCGGGACCGTGGGTGTGGTCCGGGGTGCTCACGACGACGGCGTCGATTTCGTCGCCAATGGCGTCCAGCATCTGCCGGAAATCGCTGAAGCCCGCCGCACGGGGGTGATCGATCATCGACTTGGAGAGCCGCTCGGCGTCCACATCACACAGAGCGACGATGTTGCCTGCCTCCGCTGCCGAAGCCAGGTTGTTGGCGCCTCGGCCCGCCACTCCGATGACGGCGAACTTGATGAGGCCCGCCTTTCGGATGCCGGGGCTGGCAAAAGCGGGGGCGGCGGCAAGGCCGAGGGCGGCTCCTGCGCCGGCCTGCAAAATTTCTCGTCGGGTGGGTGAATTGCTCATCACGTCGTGGCCTCCCCATCAATGGGGCGTTGGCCGAAACGATACCCCTGAGCTACTTGGTTTGGCCCAATCTTGACAGCGGCATCCAAATGAATTCGCTGCGGCCAATGATGCTGGCCCGAGGCACGACGCCCCAGAACCGGCTGTCGAGCGAGCCATTGCGGTTGTCGCCCATAAAGAGGTAGTGGCCATCCGGCACGGCGGCCGGAGGGAGCGCCTTCAGGCGGGCCATCTCGTCGGGCTCGGTGATGGTGTAGGCGGGCACGGTTTCGCCATTCACCCGGTCGCCCATGATGGTGAGGGGGACGTACTTGTCGCCGTCCTTCACCAGCTTAAAGTCCGGCATCACGATGTCGTCCCAGCGGTCTTTCGGCAGCAGGGTCGAAGGCTGGAAGGGGTCGGTGAAGTCGACGAACGGCTCGCTCTGCTCCTCGCCGTTCAAAAAGAGCTTGCCTTTGCGGATCTCGATCACGTCTCCGGGCACGCCCACCAGGCGCTTGATGAAGTCGGTGGCGCTGTCTCCGGGCTGCAGGGCCTCCGCAGGCGGGCGGAAGACGACGATCTCCTCTCTCTTCGGGTCGGAGATCCGATAGATGAACTTATTCGCCACGATCATGTCGTTCTTGTGCAGGGTGTCGAACATCGACTCGCTGGGAATCCAGAAGGTCTGGATGCCGAACGGGCGCACAAGCATGAAGACGATGATCGCCGCATAGACCATGGCGTCGGCGAATTCATTCAGAAAGCTGAGGGCTTTCCATCCGCCTCGGCGCTCATGCCGCGCGGCCTTGAGCAGCGGCGCGGCGATGGCGAAGCGGAGAACGGTCCAAACGAGCGCAAAGATCAGCACTTGGCTCAATGGGGCCCGCGCAAGGCGGTCCACGAGCAGCATGAGGCTGGTCGGCTCAGATTGGGCCAGCGGCGAAAGAAGGAGCACGGCGACTCCTGCGATCAGCGCTTTTCGGGGATGCGGGCGGCCTTGCCGACCTTGTCTCGAAGGTAGTAGAGCTTGGCGCGGCGGACCTTGCCGCGGCGGGTGATCTCAAATTTGTCCACGTTCGGGCTGTGCACGGGGAAGGTGCGCTCCACGCCGATGCCGCCGCTGATCTTGCGGAGCGTGACGTTCTTGGCGATGCCGCCATGGCGCACGGCAATGACGAAGCCTTCAAAAATCTGAATGCGCTCCTTGCCGCCCTCACGCACTTTGACGTGGGCGCGAACGGTGTCGCCGGGCCGCATGTCGGGCGCATCGGCGCGGAGGAAGGGCTGCGCCACACTGTCAAGAATCGCTTGTTTGTTCGCCATCGGAGACCGCTCAAGATGCCTCCCGCCTTGGGGCGAGGGGCCAGCGAAAGATGATAGCAGAAACCGCGCCTCAGTCCTGGTCTGTTCCCAGCAGGCGCAGGTCCTCCGGCGAAAGGGGCGCCCGGGCAAAGAGATCGGGCCGCCGCCGACGGGTGGCCAAGAGCTGCTGGCGCCGCCGCCAGGCCTGCACTTTGCCATGGTCGCCCGATCGAAGCACGGCCGGGGGCTCCTCGCCTTCAAAATCCACGGGCCGGGTGTAAACGGGGTAGCCAAGCAGGCCGTCTTCAAACGAATCGGTCTCGTGGCTCGCCTCTTCTCCGAGGGCGCCGGGAAGGAGGCGGATGATGGCGTCGGCCATGAGCGCGGCGGGGACTTCGCCGCCGGTGACCACAAAGTCTCCGATGCTGCGGCGTTCGTGAGCCAGGCTCGCCGCCCGCTCATCCATGCCTTCGTAGTGCCCGCAGAGGAAGATGACGCGAGGCAATGCGGCAAGCCGCCGGGCATCGGCCTGCCGGAAAGGCTCGCCTGCGGGATCGGTGAGAATAATGCGGGCGCCTTCGGGCTCAAGATCGTTCAGAGCCTGACGGACGAGATGGGGCATGAGCACCATGCCCGGCCCTCCGCCAAAGGGGCGGTCGTCCACGGCGCGGTGCGCTCCTTCGGCATGGGCGCGCGGGTTGGCGAACTCCAGCTGAGCCAGGCCTGCCTGCACGGCCCGCCCGGCGACGCCGTGCAGAAGGGCCCCCTGAATCTGCTCGGGAAAGAGGCTGACAAAACCGATTCGCACGCCGCCGGGCACACTACCCCAGCGCTGGGGTAAGAATGGAGGCTGTGAGCGTCCCCGCCGACCTGAAATACACCAAGAGCCACGAATGGATCCGCATCGAAGATGGGGTCGCCACCGTTGGCATCACCGAGCACGCCCAGAGCGAACTGGGCGACGTGGTCTTCGTCGAGCTGCCCTCCCCGGGCCGCGCGGTGCAGGATGAGGAGACCTTCGGCACCGTGGAAAGCGTCAAGACCGTTTCGGACCTCTATGCCCCCTTGCCGGGCGAGATCATCGAAGTGAATGAGGCCCTGGGCAGCCAGAGCGAGCTTGTGAACTCCGACCCCTACGGCGAAGGCTGGATGGTGAAGATCAAGGTCGCTGACGGCTTTGACGAGGGCTCCCTGCTCGACGCCGCCGCTTACCAGCAGGTTCTCGACGAAGCCTAAGGCTCATCGGTTCTGCATGTCCAAAAGGCGCGCCTCTTCTCGGTGCGCCTTTTCCCACTCTTCCATCAGACCGTCGATGCGTGTTTGACCGTCGGCGTGCTCCTGGCTCAGCGCGGCCAAGTCATCGCCCTCTCTGGGCTGCGCCAGGCGGTTTTCCAGCCGGCTTAGGGCCGCTTCGGCCTCCTCCACATCGTCTTCGATGCGGCTGATCTGGGCGCGGGCCTCTTTCAGCAGGCGGCTGACTTCGTAGGGCGAGAGCGTCGGCGCCTCATTTTCGACCTTGGGAGCCGGGGCGGCGGATTTGGAAGTTCCCGCAGCCTGCTTGATTCGGTAGTCGCGGAAGGAGCCGGTGTATTCGGTGACTCCGGCGCGGCGCACGTCCAGGATGTGATCGGTGGCTGAGCCCAGCAGATGCCGGTCGTGGCTCACGATGAGCAGGGTGCCCTTGAAGTCGCCGAGGACGCTGATGAGGGCGTCCCGCGAGGCCATATCCAGGTGGTTGGTGGGCTCGTCAAGGATGAGCAGGTTGGGCTGCTCGTGGGTGAGCTGGGCCAGCACCAGCTTGTTCTTCTCGCCGCCGCTCAAAGAGCCGATGGGCTGAAAGGCCATGTCTCCGGTGATGAGGAATCGGCCGAGGAGGTCGCGGGCCGGGCCGGGGTCTAGGCCGCATTCCCACACCAAATGGTCAATCGGCGTCTGCTCGGTGTTCAGGGTCACCGCGTCTTGGGTGAAGACCGAGACCTTGACCTTGGAGCCCAGCCGGATGCCGCCCGAGATGGGGTCGAGGTCTCCCAAAAGGGTGCGCAGCAGGGTGGTTTTGCCGGCGCCGTTTTCGCCAACCACGCCCCAGCGCTCCTGCCAGCGCACGGTCCAATCAAAGGCCGGCGTCAGGGCCTTTCCGCCATATCCGCACGAGAGCCCACGGGCCTCCAGCACGATGTCGCCGCTGCGCTCAACGCCCGCAAAGCCGGCCTGAATGCCCTTTTCGCTCTTGGGCGCCTCGATGGTGTTCAGCTTGAGGCGGTTGAGAATCTTTTCGCGGCCAATCGCCTGGGCGGTGCGTTCGCTGTTCTTCCATTTGCGAATGAACTCCTCCATGCGGGCGAATTCGGCCTGCTGGAGCGCGGCGGCTTTGGCCAGGCGCTCATCCTCCTCGCGGCGGAGTCGCTCGAATTGGGCAAAGGAGCCGGGGTACTCGTAAACGGTGAAGCTGCGGATTTCGAAGACGCGCTGGGCGGCGGCTTCAAGAAAGAGGCGGTCGTGGCTCACGAGGAGCACGGCTCCGGGATAGTTGTTGACCCAGGCTTCCAGCTCCTCTGCGGCCGTGAGGTCGAGGTGGTTGGTGGGCTCGTCCAGCACAAGCAGGTCGGGCTGCTCGACCATGAGGCGGGCCAGGGCCAGCCGGGTTTTTTGCCCACCCGAGAGGCTGTCGGCGGGGTGATCGGGGCTCACGCCGCCCAGGCCCATCTGGTCCAGGGTCTCCTGCAGGCGGCGCTCGGCGTCTTCTGGCCGCTCATCTTTGATGCTGGCGGCGAGGTCGGCGAAGCGGTTGATCTCCTCGTCGGTGGGGCTCTCTGCCAGGCGCTTTT
Source organism: Fimbriimonadaceae bacterium (assembly GCA_041742415.1). Taxonomy (GTDB): domain Bacteria; phylum Armatimonadota; class Fimbriimonadia; order Fimbriimonadales; family Fimbriimonadaceae; genus JBGSIR01. The sequence continues at coordinate 7,076 of JBGSIR010000407.1, forward strand.
CCAGCCGGGCCAGCTCGCTCAGGCGGGCGCGGTCGGCGGCAAGGCTCGCCTCGGCTACGTCTCGCACGGTCGCCTGCGGGCCAAAGTGATGCTCCTGCCGAAGAACTCCGATGGTTGTGCCTGGCTCGATGGCCACCGAGCCGGACGTCGGCTCCAGCTCGCCCAGAATCACCTTGAGCAGGGTGGATTTGCCCGCGCCATTCCGGCCAACCAGCGCCGCCTTCTCGCCTCGGCGAAGGCGCAGGTTCACCTTTTCCAGCACGATGTCGGCCGCAAACGCGACCCCGACGTTTGAGACCGTGAGCAGCACGCCTGAAACTCTACCGGCGGCCCATGAGGCGCCGAAGGACGACCGCGCCGATCGCCAGCCTCACCGGGACCAAAATCAGCTCGGTGGCCCATCCGCAATAGGGCCCGGCCATCAGGCATGCGCCTGCCAAGGTGGTCTCCAGCAATAGCCACCCGGCCCCCAGCGGGGT
>JBGSIR010000408.1:0-3423 GCA_041742415.1 Fimbriimonadaceae bacterium
CTTTGGAGCCCCGAATCGCCGAGCCTCTACGACGTGGCCTTGGAGCTGGTGCGCGGCGGCGAGGTCATCGAGCGGGCGGATTCTTACTTCGGCATCCGCGAAGTGGGCATGAGCCCGAGCCGCCAGATGCTGCTGAACGGCCAGCCGGTCTTTATGATAGGCCCGCTGGACCAAGGCTGGTGGCCCGACGGCCTCTTCACCGCCCCCACCGACGAGGCGCTGCGCTGGGATCTGGAGCTCACCAAGCGGATGGGCTTCAACACCGTCCGCAAGCATGTGAAAGTCGAGCCTGCCCGCTGGCATCGCCATGCGGATGAGATCGGCCTGCTGGTGTGGCAGGACATGCCGAGCGGCGGTCCGACGCCCCGCTGGCAGACCGACCCCACCCAGCCCAACCCGACGCCAGACGCCGACCGCTCCGCCGAATCGGCCGCCCAATATCGCGCCGAGCTCACCCGCATGGTGGAGAGCCGCCGGTGGTCGCCTTCGCTGGTGATGTGGGTTCCCTTCAACGAAGCCTGGGGGCAGCACGCCACCTCGGCCACCACCGACTTCCTGCGCCAGCTCGACCCGACCCGATGGATCAACTCCGCCAGCGGAGGCAACTTCACTCCCGACGGAGACGTGCTGGACATCCACTCTTATCCCGGACCGTCTGTCCCTCCGCAGGACCCCACCCGGGCGCTGGTGCTGGGAGAATTCGGCGGACTCGGGCTGCCCGTGGCGGGGCGGCTGTGGCAGGAGAGCCAGAACTGGGGCTACCGCACGCTCACCAACCTGCCGGACCTGGAGACCGGGCTCGACCGCCTCTTCGCCCAGCTCAACCTGATGCGCGGCGAAGGCCTGCAGGCGGCGATCTACACCCAGGCCACCGATGTGGAGATCGAGGTGAACGGCCTGGCGACCTACGACCGGCATGTGAAGGTAGACGTGGACCGCATGCGCCGCCGCCTCACGCCGCTCTATGGCCCCGCGCCCACAATGCGCACGCTCATCCCCACCGCCGACCAGGAGCCGCAGACCTGGCGATGGACCACCGACGCTCCGCCCGAGGGCTGGATGGCGCGGGACTATGACGACAGGGCCTGGCCCGAAGGCCGATCCTGCTTTGGCTCGCACGGCACCCCCGGCGCGCGCATCGGCACGGAATGGACTTCCTCGGACATCTGGATTCGGCGGGATTTTGATCTGGCCGAGACCGGCGGCTCGCTCTGGATGAGGGTGCTGCACGACGAGGATGCCGAGATCTACATCAATGGCCAACTGGCAGTCGAGCTTTCGGGCTACATCGGCAGCTACGGCCTGGCCCAGGTTCCGGCCGGGCTGCTGAAGAAGGGCCGCAACACCATCGCCGCCCATTGCCACCAAACCCGCGGCGGGCAGTCTTTAGACATAGGCCTCGTCCAAGTCGAAACTCTTTAGCCGCCGCCGCGATATAACTCCCCAGAGCCCTCGCCATAGGCCAGGGCTCTGAGGCAACGCCATGAAACCCACCATTCTCGCTCTCCTCGTCGCCTCTGTGATGGCCTCCGGCTGCGGAGCCGCCGAGGAATTCCAGGCCAATGTGGAGGCCAAGGTCCAAGAGAAGACCGATCAGGCCACAGAAAAGGGCCGCGAGATGGCGCAGCAGGCGATGGACGAAGTGAAGGCCGAGGCCAAAAAAGCCGTGGACGAGGTGAAGACCGACGCGATGAAGGCCGTTGACGGAGCCAAGCAGGATGCCGCCAAAACCATTGAAGACACGAAGACGGAAGTCAAGAAATCGGCGGAAACGATGAAGCAGGACGCAGCCAAGGCATTGAATTCCGCCCCGAAAGCCGGCGGCTAGGCCCCCCGGCGCCGAGTATCCTGGGACGCGATGAAACGCGCGTCCATAGCACTAGCGCTCTTCGCGGCGGTCCTGGCGGCCGGCTGCTGGGGCGGAGGAGACAACGCCCGCTGGGATGAAGCCCAGAAGGAGACTAAGAACCAGCCCGCTGTGGCCAAGGAAGCCGTTTCCGGTGGCAGCCTCAACGAATTTTTGGCCAAGGCGCCCGAAGGCATGGAGCTGACCTTTGAGCAGGAAAAGGACGGCTTTGCTATGGCTTCGCTGAAGAAAGGCGGCAAGCAGGTGGCGACGCTCTCCATCAGCGACCTCAAAGGCAACACCGCCGAGCTGGAGCGAGCGCAGAAGGGCGATATGGAGATCCTCGGATATCCCGCCATGGCCAGCGGCTCGAAGGGCACTGCCCTGCTTGCCGCCGACCGATTCCTCTGCAGCGTCCGCAGCTCGGACGACAGCTTCACCGAAGAGGACCGCATCGAGCTCCTCAAGAAGTTCAGCCTGGGCGGCCTGGAGGGCCTCGGCCAGTGAGCAAGCCCATCGTACAGCTCATCGACAGCCTCGACGAGCGCGGCGTGACGCCGATGGTGATGACCGCCCTCGACTGGGTCACGCCCGGCAGCTATAAGAACGTCACCAACTTCACCGAGATGATCAAGCTGGTGACCGGCGAGACCGACGACGCCTGGATTCAGCGCTGCGGCGAGCGGGCCATTGCGCTCTACAACGACAAGAGCGAAGGCTATCAGCGCGCCGTCTGGACCTATCGCACCGTCGACGAAATCGGCGAGCGGGCCGGGCAGATGGCCATCGCCAGCGAGCTGGGCGACAGCTTCAGCTTCCTCAAAGTTCTCGATTGGCTCACGCCCAAGAGCGAGAAGATCCAAGCCTTTGACTTCGCGCTGAAGGCCGGCGCCGAAATCTATGCCTTCACCCGGCTGAACGGCATGCCCGGCGACAACTTTGGCGACTTCGTCAAGAGCCTCAACGACATGGAGCCGGAGCGGCTGATGCGCATGACCAGCCTCGTCTGCATCGACGGCATCCTGCCCCTCGGCCCCAACTTCATTGAAACCGCCCTCAAGCAGGTCGGCGGCATGAGCGAAGGCGACGCCAAGAAAAACGACCGCTTCAAGAACCTGGGCGATGCTCTGGGCGAAGGCGGATTTGGCGGCCAGAAGAAGTTCCTGACCCAAGGCCTGGAAAGCATGGGCGACTGGATGAAGGGCTTTGTGGCGCAGAAGGGCATCACCCAAAACAAGGTGCTGGAATCGGTGGAGAAATTCGCCGGCAAGAGCGACAACAAGCTCGACTATCTGGCTGCCTTCCTGGACGCCAACTGCCGCCTCTATGAGCACACCGGCATCCAAAGCGTCGCCCGCGCGGCCATCAGTCGGGCCATGCACGAGGTGTAAGCTCTTGACCCAAGGCGCCCCGATTCCAGACCGGCGGACGGGCGCCCTGCGCCGAGCCCAGCGGGCGGTGATCATTGGCATCGCCGTCAACGCCGGGCTCGCCGCCATCAAAGGCGCCGCCGGATACTTTGGCAGCTCTTTTGCCCTTGTGGCCGACGCCGTGGAATCGGGCGCCGATGTGCTGGG
>JBGSIR010000409.1:0-2825 GCA_041742415.1 Fimbriimonadaceae bacterium
TCGCGCATCACGGCGCGAAGACCCGCCCACACGCGGCCCGGCGTTTCGGGGTCATCCGGCGCCGTTCCCACGTCGTTTGTGCCGCCCATCAGCACGATGACTTTGGGGCTCACTCCTTCCAGCTCGCCATGCCGAATGCGCCAAAGGATGTTGGCCAGAGTGTCGCCGCCCCAGCCAAAGTTTCCGGCATTCCACCCTGAAAATCGGCTCCGCCAATGCGCCAGAAAGGGGGCATAGCCGGGGTCGGCGCAGCCCCAGCGGCGGGTGATGGAATCGCCCAGGAAGTACGCATCAATGCGCCCGCCCGCCGCTTTGGCGAGCAGGTCTCGGTGAGCCTGCACGGAGTTGGGGTCCGTGCGGCGTTCGGGCAGGAAGGGCGTTTCCTCCATCGCATGCAGTGTGGCGCGTGTTTCGACAGGCCGCGCCGAGCGTCGGTAGGATAAGGATGATGAAGCGGCGCGCGGCTCTTTTGGGCTTGGGGTTGATTTCGGGGCAGGCGGCCTTGGCCAGTCAGCTCTATGAGCTGCGGCCGGTGGACGAGGAGCATTTGATGCTGGTCTACCGGGATGCCTGGGTTCACCACGAGGAGACTCCGGATGCGCCGGGATGGATGCAGGGCCATGAGTCGCGCTCAAGCGACCGCATCGAAAAGTTCGGCGAGCCGCTGAACCTAACCGCTGCCGCGCTGCCCGGCTCGTTCAAGATCACCTCCGCCAACGACCCCGGATTCGCCATGGCGGTGAGTCCGGCTCAAGTGCACCGCAAGACCAAAGTCAGCGGCACGGCCTGGAATTGGCCCGACCCCGACCTCACCTACGAGCACACTCTGTTTCTGAAGCTCCCCCGTAAACTGATGCAGGGCGGGGAATACCGGCTGGAGATCAGCCCGGCCACGCAGTCCGACAAGACCGCCCATGCCTTCAAGTTCGATGTCTTTCAGCATCACTCGGAGGCGGTGCACACCTCGCTCATCGGCTATCACCCCGCCGACCCCTCCAAAGCGGCGGACCTCTACATGTGGATGGGAGATGGCGGCGCGCGCGACTACTCCTCCTTTGTTGGCCGCCGCGTGTGGATGGTGAACGATGAAACCAGCTCCCGGGAAGAGGCCGGCCGCGTTGCCTTTTGGAAGCCCAGCGCAGATGATTTCCAGGGCTGGAACCTGACGGCGTCCGATGTCTGGACCGCCGACTTTGACTCCTTCAACAAGCCGGGCCGCTGGCGCGTGGCCATTGAAGGCGTGGGCAGCTCGGCGCCGTTTGAGATCAAGGCCGACGCCTACCGCGAAGCCTTTCAAACCTTGACGCGCGGCTTCTACTACATGCGCATCGGCGAGCCGGTTGACGCCATGTCCCCGCCTCCCCGGCAGCCCCGATTCATCCCTGGCCAGCACCCCGAAGGCTTCACGATCTATCTCACCACCTATTCGCCTTGGCACCCGGATTGGAAGGCCGGTCAAGGCGACCAGTGGGACGTGAAGGACTGGTCGAAGTACATCGAGCCAGGCCGCCCGACCAACCCCAATGCCCGGGGCGGACATTCTGACGCGCTGGATTGGGACCGCCACCTGGGCCACATCTCCATCATCTGGGATCTGCTGCTCACCTATGTCATCACCAACGGCGGAGGCGGCGAGGACGATCTGGGCATTCGCGAAAGCGGCAACGGCATTCCCGACGTGATAGACGAGGCGCAGAACGAAGTGGACTTCTGGCTGAGCCTGCGCGACACAAAGGGCGGCTATGCCACTGGGCTGAACAACCCCAGCCAAGAGCACAAGGTGATGTATCAGGCCGCCGCCCGCCCCTATATGGCGTGGGCCAACGCCGCGAACGCCGCGATGCTGGCCGAGGCCTTTCGCATCGCGGGCAAGCCGGAGCTGACGGCGAAGTATCGCGACGCCGCGATGGAGGCCTGGGGCATCGCCAACGGCGAGGACCTGGAGGAGAAACACAGCATCGGCAACGGCGCCACGACGGGCCGAGACCTGAAGCATCTCGCCGCGGCCTGCCTCTATTCGGTCACCGGCGAAGCCCGGTTCCTTCAGGCCTTCACCGAGGCCTCCGTGGTGCGGTCCGTCGAGGACAACACCGAGCAGCAGGATCAGTTCAACCAGATGTATGGCACAGCGGTCTATCTGGCCATGCAGCGCCACAATCCGCGACCCGTGCGAACCGAGGCGGTGGGCGAGGTGATGCTGAAGGCGCTGACCCGCGAGGCGATGGAAAAGAACGTGATCCCCTCGGAGACCCGGCCCTCGCGCCGCGCCACCGATCAGGCGTTTGGCTGGTTCCAGTCCATCCAGGAAGTGCAGAAGGCCATCGTGGCGCACTGCTTCAGCCCCAAGGGCGAGGCGCGGACCCGGCTGCATCGGGCGCTGGTGCTGGAAGCCGGATGGGGGCTGGGCCGCAACCCTCTGAACGCCACGCAGATGACCGGGCTCGGCAGCCGATTCCCGGATCAGATCTACACCTCGGGACGCAACGACGGCGTGCCCGGAGTCCACCCGGGTCACACCCCCTATATGAACAGCGAGCCGTGGGGCGAGGGCTTCATGGCCAACCCGCGCTACTACGCCTCCCGCGGCTACCCCGAATGGGAGCAGTGGCCGCACGGCGAGGCCCTGTGGCGGGCGCCCTACAGCTATTCCAACAACGAGTTCACGCCGCAGCAGGCCATGCGCGGCAAGCACGCTCTGCTGGCTTACCTTCATGCGATGGGCGGCTAAACTGGGGCGATGTGGACGACGGGGCTGGCCATTGTGAGCATGATGACGGCGCAGGGGGGCGTGGTGTGGCAGACGCCTTCGCCGGAACGGGCGGCCC
>JBGSIR010000410.1:0-2159 GCA_041742415.1 Fimbriimonadaceae bacterium
GGTCACCGCCACGCCCTGCTCGCGCCCGGCCCGGGCCAGCGCCTGGCCGTGGTTGCCGCTGGAAAAGGTGAGCACTCCCCGGCTCTTCAGCTCTGGCTCAAGCTGAAGGAGGGCGTGGGTGGCGCCCCGAAACTTGAAGGAGCCCGTCGTCTGAAAGCTCTCGGCCTTGAAGAACGCCTCGACCCCAAACTCCTCGTTGAAGCGGCGGCTGGAGAGCACCGGGGTCCGGCGAACCCGGCCCGCCAACCGCCGCGCGGCCTCCTCCACATTCGGATGCATGGGGCCGATTGTGAACTACTTGCCGCCCAGCGCCTGCGGGACGATGGTCTCCACCGGGCCAGCCACTTGCCGCTCAAAGCGCACCACTTCGCCCTGGTCGTTGGTCACCGGGAAGGAGTGCACCGGCGTGTAGGTCACCCGCCACTCGCCGCCCACCTTCTCGATGTCCACTTCTAGGTGGCCATAATGCTTGCCGCCGCTCACCAGCCGCCGCCCCTGCCACATCTCCTTGCTGTCCCAGTGCGCCACCCACTTGCGCCAAGGGTTGAGGCGGCGGGGGTCGCGATCGCTGATGGGCGAGCCCAGCCCGTCGCCCGCCACTCCAGCGTCAAAGAACTGCACATTGCCCACCGCGGACCATTCAAAGCTCTCGTTATGACCGCAGAAGACGGCCGCCACCCCGTAGTGCTGGAACCAGGGCGTATAGGCCCGCATCACGAGCCCAGACTGGCCGCTGCTGTCGGCCAGAGTCGTCGGCAGAGAGTGTCCGCCGCTGGAATAGGGGATGTGGTGGAACTGCACAAAGATCACCTGGCCTTTGGCGCGGGCGTCGGCCAGCTCGCGCAGCGCCCATTCCCACTGGCGGCTGCCGGGGGCGCAGTCCACGAGGTCCTTGCCCGGATAGAGCGCGGCGTCGATGTTTTTGTTGCTGTCGTTGTCGGTGTTGTCCGGCAGGCCGTTGCTGCTGTCCAGTGTGATCACCGTGATAGGGCCGTAGTCCACGCGGTGGTAATAGTTCTGGTGGTCCGGCAGGCCGTTGCTGGGGCCGTCCAGGTAACGGGCGTATTTGCGGCGGCTGGCGGCGATGGCGGCGGGCTCGTAGCCTCCGTTTCGCGCGCCAAAATTCTCCCAGTTGCCGATGGCGGCGACGATCGGGATCGAGGCCAGCGGATGGCCAAACTGGCCGGCCATGTGGAAGAAGAACTCATCCCAGGCGCGCTGATAGCCGCCGCCCTGCACGATGTCGCCTGCCAAAATCAAAAGGTCCGGCTCGCGGGCTTCGATCATTTTGAGGTTTTCGATGAAGCCTTGGGTCTCAGTGACGAGATACTTCGTGAGCCCGGCGGGGCGGCCCGTGCTGCCCTCGGCCTGCTCGCCCACCGCCCAATCGCGCTGGGTGGTGCGGCCCTCGGGGTCGGTCTCCGAGTCGCCAAAGACGGCAAGGCGAATCCTGCGGTTCGGGTTCATGCCCGGCGCGGTGCGGATGACTCCGCCCGACCGCGAGCCTCCGTGGTCCACGGTGTAGGCCAGCCGCGCGTCCTCCGGCAGGCCGGTGAGCCGGATCTGGTGCTTGAAGTTCCGGTTAGCAAACATGTCCGGAAACTCGGCCCGCTCAGATTCCTCCAGCACAGAGTAAGTCAGCTCCGCCGCCTCCCGGGGCGTGCTCCAATAGGTGCGCTCGCCGTCGGGCCACTGCACCGTCAGCCGCCCCGAGGTCTCCTCGGTGGTGAACCAAGTCACCAGCACCGAGCCCTGATGGGGCGCCTGCAGGTAGGGCAACACCCGAAAGCCCCCCATAGGAGCCGCCGCCGCAAGGGCAAAAATTCCCGCCGCAATCACGCTTCCCTATGTTGGGGGCCTTAACGTTTTCTTAACAGACTAGTTGGGACTTCCACTCCTCAAAGCGGGCTCTGGCAATCTCAATCTTTGCCACGCGCCGCTCGTCCTTTTTGCGGACCTCCGGCTGAGGGTTTGGCAGGATGCCCCAGTTAATGTTCATGGGGGCGAATTCGCGGTCGGTGTCGTCCTGGAGGTGGCTCAGCAATGAGCCGTAGGCGGTGGCGCGGGGCGGGGCGGTCCAGGCGAGTCCCTGGGCGCGGGCGGCCAGGATGCAGCCGACGTAGATGCCCATCGCCGCCGACTCTACGTAGCCTTCCACC
>JBGSIR010000411.1:0-2968 GCA_041742415.1 Fimbriimonadaceae bacterium
CGCTTGGCAGCTCGTCTTCCCGCGCCTCATTAAAGACCGCGATCATGACCTCGGCCATGTTCTGATCGGGCTCTGCGGGCGGCTTCAGCTCCTGGCCCGAAAAGGGAAGGCCCAGCTTTTTGGCCTCTTCCAGTCGGGCCGGGAGCAGCTGGGCTTCAGCGCCGAAGTCGGCATGGTCTTTCTGCGAGTCCCGCCAGGCGGTGAACCCGGCGGCCCCCACCGCAGTGATGGCGCAGAGGCCAAGACCGGCGAGTGCCATGCGCTTGGCCTTCATGCCTTATTCTGCCCGACTTAGCCCACGGCTTGGGTGAAAACCGCGCGGAGAACTTCGTCGGGGGCGGTGATTCCCTGCAGAACTTTGTCCTTGCCGTCTTCGAGCATGCTCTTGAAGCCTTGGGCGCGGGCGATGTCCATCAGCTCGTCATAGCCCGCGCGCTGGGCGATGGCGTTTTTCATGGCGCGGTCGCCGATGATCAGCTCGTAGAGCCCGATGCGCCCTTTGAACCCAGACATGCCATTTTCGGGCTTAGGGATGCCGGCCATCAGCTTGGCCTTGGGCATGTCTTCGGCGGTGATGCCGAGGTCCTCCAGCTCCTGGCGGCTGTATCGGCCCGGCTCGGTGAACCGGCTGTCGATGCGCCGCACCAGGCGCTGGGCCATGATGGCGGTGAGCACGCCTGCGATCAGGTACTCCTCGGCGCCCATATCCACCATGCGGCCGATGGATTCGATGGCGTTGTTGGTGTGCAGGGTGGACATGACCATGTGGCCGGTGAGCGAGGCCTGGATGGCGATGGCGAGTGACTCGGGGTCGCGGATTTCGCCGACCATCATGACGTCGGGGTCTTGGCGAAGAAAGGCGCGCATGACCTTGGGAAAGCCAACTTTGGCGCTGACCTGCACCTGAGCGATGTTCTGGTCGAACTCGTATTCGATGGGGTCTTCCACCGTGACGATGTTGCGGCGGCTGCTATCGAGCTGGTTCAGGCTGGCGTAGAGCGTCGAGGTTTTTCCGCTGCCGGTGGGGCCGGTGACGAGGATCATGCCGTAGGGCACGGCGATGGCCTTGGTCCAGCCGGCTTCGATGTGCGGCGGCATGCCCAGGGCCTCCAGGTTGACCCTCATTGCGGCGGGGTCCAGGATTCTCATGACGAACTTTTCGCCATTGAGGCAGGGCACGCAGCTGGCGCGGGCGCTCAGGCGGCGCTCACCGTAATACATGTCCAGGCGGCCGTCCTGCGGCTCGCGCTGCTCGTCGATGCGCATGCCGGCGGCGAGCTTGAGGCGGGCCAGAACGTTGCCGGCGATCTCGGGCGGGAGCTGGTTGCTGTCGGTGAGCTGGCCGTCTTGGCGATAGCGGATGCGAAGCTGGTTGCGCTCGGGCTGCAGGTGGATGTCGCTGACGCCCATGTCGAGGGCGGTCATGATGAGGTTGTCGACGATTTGGACGGCTTGGCTGAGCTCGCTGCCTCCCATCTCGCGGGCGTTGCCGCTGTCGCGGATGATGAGGCGAAACCGCTTGGCCGCGCCCCAGTTCGTGTTTTCCTTGGTGAAGTCCATGCTCTCCTGAGGGCCCTATTCTGACCCGGATTTGCGCGGTTCGTATGCGTTTGCAGCGCCAGGGAAGAGGGCCATGAGGGGCCAGACCGGGTTGAATCGGTCGTGGGGGCCAAACATCGCGCCGCCGTGGCGATGGAGCTGGCCATCGATCAATTCAAATGCGGAGCAGGCGGGATAGCGGCCGTCGGGCGTCATGAATCCGCAGGCCGTGGTGAAGTCGGCGTCGGGGTCCTGCGCCATGGCGTAGGGCCACCCCCACTTGGCTTTGTGAGCGGCCTGCTGCTCCAGGCTGTCGCCGTTCACCAGCAGCCAGCCGGTCTCCTCGTCCATCCAGGGAATGCAGGCGGTGAGGACGTCGGCCCACATCGTGCAGTACTCGCACGATTCGCCCATGTTGTGGATGACCAAGAGGCGCCCTTTGGGGCCGAGAAATGAGCTGAGCGGGCGCGGGCCGTCGGCGGTCTGGAGGGTGAAGTCTTCGAAGGGCTCGGGCTCCTGTTGGGCTCTCAGCTCGGCCAGTCGGCACCCGTCCTCGTAAAGGCGCATTTCCAGGCTCTTGATCTCTTCGGTCATGGCGGCCCCATTCTATCTATAATGATCGTATGCTTTTCCCGATTCTGCTGGCTCTGGATGAGCCGCAGTTCAAGATGACGACCTATACGTTTGGGTTCTTTGTGAGCGGGCCGAACCAGGCGGCGGGCGACCCGGCAGAGCTTCAGCGGCAGCAGGCGGAGCACATCGCCAACCTCGGCCGGCTTGCACGGGAAGGGAAGCTGCTGATGGCGGGGCCGCTGGCTGACCCGGACCGAAAGCTGCGAGGCGTCATCGTTTTGAAGGGCGAAAAGCCCCCGAAGACCAAGGCCGAGATGGACGCCATCTTTGGCCCGGACCCCTTTGTGCAGAGAGGGCGGCTGGCCTTTGAAAGCCTCGCCTGGATGACCGCCGAGGGCCGAATGAATCCGATGGTCGATTCGACCACCATCGAAGAGCACACTTTTGTGATGCTGCAGAAGGGAGAGGGCAAGGCCGGGCCGGAGGTGGGCGCGGGCCACATGGCGGGGCTCGAGCGCATGTGGAAAGACGGCATGCTGGCCCTTTCCGGTCCGGTGGTCGGCTCGGCAAAGACGGCTGGGCTGCTGGTTTTCTATGGGGCCGATCGGGAAAAAATCAAGGCCGAGCTGGACAAGGACCCCATGGTGAAGGCGGGCGCGGTCACCGTGAAGATGATGCCGATTTGGCTCACCAAGGGCGCCCTGCCCGCGCCCGGCAAATAACGGCTACTGGCGGGAGTGAAGGCCTGCGAGCGGGTGGTCGAAGCGGATGCGGACGCTCCATTCGTCGCTTTCGAGCGGCACGGCGTCCAGCGCCCATCCCTCGGCTTTGCCCATGCCGTCCGGCAGCTCCACGT
>JBGSIR010000412.1:0-1655 GCA_041742415.1 Fimbriimonadaceae bacterium
CGCCCCGGTGCGGCGAGTGCCCTTGGCGCGGGCAATGCTTGGCCAGGCAAAGGGGCGTTCAGGCGGAGATCCCGGCGCCCAAGGTCAAGCCCGAATGGATTCGGCTGGAGCACGTGGCCGTAGTGCCTTGGCACGATGGCCGGATCGGATTGAGAAGGACGCCCGAAGGAGGCTGGTGGCAGGGCATGTGGGAGGCTCCCCGCGCGGCGGCGGACGCTCCCGATGAGCTGGTGGGCCGGCTCTTGGCGGAGCCTCACCTGCGGGCGGCCAAGGGATTTTCGCACGTCGTGACGAGGCACAAGATTCGGGTGTCGGTTTGGCTGGCGCCCATGGCTCAGCCCTGGCCCGAGCTGACTTGGGTGAGCGGGGAAGAGGCCGCGCGGCGAGCGATGCCGGCTCCGGCGCGGCGGGCAGTTAAGGCTGCGCTGGAGCTTCTTGGGCCGCTTCCGGGATTCGGCGAATAAAGTCAAACGCCCCGCGGGCGTCGCCTTCCAGGTAGGCCAGATAAAGGTTCGTGAGCAGGATGCTGTACAGCAGCACCTGGATGGAGAAAGTGAGCAGCGGCAGCCCCCAGCGCCGGGCCATGCGCTCCTGGGAAAGCAGCGAAGCGCGGGATTTGTCGCGCTTCGGGCCCTCGGGCGAGAGGTTGATGGCGGCCTCCTGCAGCCGCCGCATCCACCTCCGCCGCATCAGCCACAGCATCCCCCACCAAAGGCGGCGGGCCAGACAGCGGCTGATGAGCCTCATGGATCCATGCGGCCAAAGGCGGCGGGGTGCGCCACGCGGCCTTCGGAATCGATCATGTAGAACACCAGCGGCTTCACTTCGCCGTTGCCCCGGGTGAGCTTGATGAAGATTTCGGCTTCAGGCTCGGCAAGGTCGACTTCGCCGACATAGGGCGCCGTTGGGCGGCGGTGCGGCACATGCTCCTGGTGATAGGAGATGACCCGCTGGCGATTCACCCAAACCCGCGCGCCATTGCTGGCCGAGCACACGACCTTGAATCGACCCGCCTTGGGGAGAATCCACTTGCACCACAGGAAGACCACGCCGGGGCCGGTGCGGAAGAGCTTTTCGACATCGTGGACCGGGCCAAACTGCGACGCGGACTGCCACTTGACCGGCAGATCGCTGCGGCCATTGAAGGCGAGACCCTGCGAGAGGGCCCCGGCCGAATGCTTGCCTTCGACAGGGAATTCCCGCTCGAAGCCCGCGCCGTCGTGGTTGACAAAGGGGCCGACCGACATCCAAGGCGCCTCAGGCAGCACGGGAATGAAGAGGGCGCGGCCCAGCACTTCAAGAATCAGGCGGCCGCCCTGCTCCAGGCCTTCGGCGTCGGGCCGGATGACCGCGGGGAATGAGGACGAGCCATTGGCCTCCAGCCGGTGAGAGGCCAGGCGTGTTGCGATCTGCCAGCCCGAGGGGGTTTGAAGCTGAGGATAGATCTCCCGCGATTCCGCCTCGTGGTTAATAAACTGAAGCTCCAGCTCCACCGCTTCGCCGGGCTCGCAGGCCGGGCCGCGCACGAAGCGGGCCCGAATCTCCAGGCCATCAAGCTCAGTGGCGGAGTAGTCGAAGCCTTCGGGGAACTTGGGCAGGGGCGCGGGGGCCGGCTCGGCGGCCGACTCTGGCGCTGGCTCAGCTTGAATCTCGGC
>JBGSIR010000413.1:0-8471 GCA_041742415.1 Fimbriimonadaceae bacterium
GCCGCCCGCCGACCTCGACATCTGGAAAACCGCCGCCCAGTATCACGGTCTCCACTCCGTCGCCCTCCTCGCCCTGGCCCGCCGCGGCGGCTGGCCCTGGTGGGCCATGCTCGCCGGCCTGCTCATCTTCGCCCTCACCCTCTACGCCCTCCCCCTCACCGGCCTCCGCTGGCTGGGCGCGGTGACGCCGGTCGGCGGAGTTCTGCTGATTGTGGGGTGGTTGGGCTTTGCTTGGGGGTTTTTGCGGGGTCAGGCAGATCTATGCTAGATGGCAGAACTTGCCCCTCCCTGAAGCCAGCGCACTCTAGCTGAACAAACTGTGGCAACTGAGCGAGGAATGGAAACTTGGGCATCCGATTCGAATCCTCAGGCCACTCCGCCCGCTTCTATCACTGTTGACACCAGTTAGGGTCGAACCGCCATGCCCAGCTTCTTTCAGCCCCCCAAAGCGGGTCTTCCCACAGCTTTCCATCAAGTTCCGTGAAAATTGGTTCCCACTCGCATTCGTATAGGGTGAATAGACCATGACACAAGGAGGCTGGCTGATCAATCACATACCCTTCTGGAAAAGGCAAAGGCAACTTTAGAATGTCAAGCCCTAAGGGAGTCAGCCCAACTTCGTGCAACTGGTGCAGGAAATCAGCCTCAACCACTGATAATCCGGGAGACTCGCTGGTTACTATACGCATGGAAAATGGATGACCAGGGGCATGTCCGTAGACAGCAACCCAAGGACCTAGAACGGTTGACAAGACTTTGAACCTTGCCTGCCAACGCATACACACATCCACTGAGTCCCCCAAGTAGTAGCCACTGGGTAATTCATAATTTGCCAGTTTACTGACACCTGGAACCGAAGCCAACTGCTTCATGAGCCCCGTTAAACATCCGCCTCCTGCCCAAAATGGCAGTAGAGCGCTATGGGGGTCACGGTAATCACCATATATAGAAGCTAGAGCTTCCAGCAAGCTCTCCTTAACACTCATTCTAAGTCCTAGCATAGCACACTCGCCTTGCCAAGCGGGGCAGCTTGATAGCTCTGCCCCCCTGAGTTTGCATCTTGCCCTATTGTTGCGGTGGCAGGCCTGCAACTCGAGTCATGGCCAGCTTGGTCGAGCAAATTCCTGCCTGGACTGATCCTGACTTGCCCGTTAGGCGGTTGCCTGGGCGCAGCCGCGACCATCGACGGAGTGCTCCGAGTTGTGACGGGGCCGGGATCTACTCGGGAGACCTGTGCAGCAGGATCGAGACTTGCTTCTGGCGTTGGCTCTGCCACCACCATTCCAAACTACAGATCGGTGCCCGGCACTTCATGATCATCTGCAAGGCGAAGGAAGATCACTTGCAAATGCTCGACCACGCCATGGACACGCCGCCCGTGGGCATCCCGGACCACCCATGAGTCACTGTACGGCGCGAAAATTGGACAGTTCCAATATTCCAATGCCTGGCCGAGGTCCTGCCGATTATCTGCAGAAAACTCTAGTTCCGGATCATCTCGGTCTGTCACCCAAAGGGGCCAGACAATCTCTTCCCTTTCCATCAATCCCTCTCCGAATCATTGTTCAACGTCCCCTCCCGAAAAAGATCCTGGTCGCCCCGCCTGAACGGTGCATTCGAGGCTGCTACGGAAAATAGAAGCCGCTGCATTCCTGGTCCCCTCGCTCGAATTTCATCACACCCGGAGCCTCAAGATCGGTAAGCCACTGCATCACATTTGCCGCACACTCAGCAGTTTCACAAGCGACGCCAATCAGCTTTCCGCCATCCGACTCCACAATCGCCCCAAGGCTCAGTGCGTGTTCAACGAATCTCAATTGAAGCGCTAGATCTTGAGAGGGGAAAAAGGCTCGAAAGACCTTCCAACCAGAAGCCCGAAGGACCCGGGTGATGATATTTTTATAGCTCACATCCACAATGTCGCCCAGCGCTAAGTTATAGGCAAACATCGGTATACAGCACACTTCATGAGCCCCATCTTCCAGAACCCGGGTCCAGATCTGCTCCCGCGTGCCACCGTCTGCTTCAGTAATGACATGCACAATATAGTTCGCCCGATCTCGCCATACGGGATGAGGGTGAGTGAGATACTGAATCACCGCAATTATCTTACCACCGCTAACTGGTCAAGTGCACCGATGTGCCTTCAAGCTGCACTTGGGCCACCAGGCTTCTTGATCTCAAACGGGCCTGGTCGGCTTGCTCCGAACATTGATTATCCATTCCCGAATCACGTCAGCATCCACGATCTCATGAAGATGTGGACTCTTCAGAGCCATCTCCAGCATGCCCAAAACTCTTTGCGCAAAGTCAAGCGGGATGAGATCTGACTGAGAGAACCAAAAGCCGATTCGGTGCGGTACCCAGGTTCCGTATGAAGCGGGAAGCATCCTAGGAGGTGCTTCCTGGGACATCTTGGACAGCCTCGAAATGACTTCGCTCAGAGGAAACGAGTGTTCATATTCGAGGTACGCGTTTTCGCCTTGGAGAGCATCTATTGGACGAAAGAGAATATCAATGCTCTTGTCTCGTTGATCAAAATACACTGAAATCCGAGTGACGCCATTTGCATAGGCCCGGGATTGGTCCGCCGTCCTTTGGCTCAACGTCAGCTCGTCGAATCCATACTGGCCGCAAAGAGCGCCAATCCTATCCGCCGTCTCTGCGGCAGTCAAGCCACCCTTCATCGACACAACACCATAACTCCCGACCCTCAGGGAATAAATTCTCCGTACTCAGAGAACACCACATTTGTGAACTTCGCCTCGTCGATGGCCACTTTGGCCGCTTCTGTGGCGAAAAAGTACCCTCGAATGTTAAAGAGTGACTTTTCTGGCACGACTCCTTTCCGCAGGATGACTCCGCGTCCAGGTTTGCGCTGCCGGATATGAAGGGGCACATATTCACCTTCATGATATTCTGCCGCTAGGTCGTCCACACAGCTCAGATCAAGGCTGCACCGCCGCCTTCCGCATTTGGAGCATGATGTTACTTTAAAGTCGGAAGACGGATCAAAGTCATACTCAGCATTGTGCCGAGATCTCAATCGGAAAACTGGTTCTGGAGGCTTGTTGTCATCAGGATAAGAGACAACAAGGATCTCCTGCAAATAGATGTCCTCCAGACCACACTCACGAGTCAATCGCTCAAAGACGCGTTTGGTGACGGCCATTCCGTCGTGCATGGAGATAAAGTCGCCCGTTTTGTTGTCACGATCACTCAGCCAAGTGTACCGTTCTGGATCGCCGGGATAGTTCGCAACAGCACCGAGAGGGCAGGTCGGCTGGCAAACCGGCACCGCACCGTATGGCTCAAACCAGAGCTTCGCATAGTCTTGAGCTATGGGATTTCTTATTCGATAGATCATCATCGATTGCATTATGGCAGAAATTCGTGTCGGTGATGATGACTTCTGCGAAACACCTGCCTCATCAACCTGGCACTGCAACTAGCCCAAGCCTAGTCGCAGAAGCTATTTTCATCAAACCTCCAAGCCCAGCTCCTTTCGGCTCTCCACTCGGGATCATCCCACAGGGCGCCATCATCCTCTGAGAACAGCGGCTCCCAGTCCGCCTCCATTTGAGAAAAGAGGCCGTGGCAAACCGCAGATGGCTGGTCCACGATGACACCTTCGGGAAAGGGAAGCGGGTGGATGAGGATATCCTTTGACAAGGGCACGAGCCCATGAAGCTCCAAGTGCCTCAAGAAGAGAATCTCATCAGACCGAAGATGACTCGATTGCAATGTGATGGCCCGTGTCGCGTAGGGCTCCCCCTGGGCATAAGCATAAACCGCAACCCAAGGCCCCAAGACCGATGAAAATATGCGGAATTTGGTGCTCCCGGCTATACAGACAACCAATTCTTCACCGAGATTGTAGTTGCCATCTGAAAACTCCTCAAACTTGGTGAGATGTTCGTATCGCTTGACGATCTCCAACAGTCCCGTCTTGGCATCACCATCCGCCCAGGCACGGACGATCACCTTCCACGGCGACAAGTAGTCGCCATATGCACGACTCACCGTTTCCAAAATCTGATCAAGACAATTCATGGCCCAACTTTGCCTTCAGAGCGCGCGCGGTGCCTGACTCTCGTCGCCGGCCGGCAATTGTCATGCACCCTGTTGGGCTCACTTTTACCCGTGGCACGATCAGATTTGCCGCATGAAACACCCAGCGCCTTCGGCAGATCCTATGCCCACTCCGAGCTCCCGCCGCAGTCGTGGTTGGGAAACTCATTGCGGTGCGCATTGTAGTGGTGGTACTTCTGAAAATTCCCACATGTGAGCTTGGGAAGGTCCTTCAGCGGTGACATGTCACCGGAGGTGATCTTTGTTGCGCCAAGCACGAAATGCCGCAGTTCTTTGAGTTCCCACACAAATTCGATGTCTGGCAAATCACCCACATCAAGCAGCGCAAGCCTCTGGAGGCCCGGCGCCTCCGTCGCACCACGAGCATCGGTGAGACAGCGGCCCGTCTCAAGGTCCAGGGCCAGCAGCGAAGGCATCGAGCCCACCCCATCCAAAGTGGCAAGCCCTCGGAACCGCGCAATTTGCAGTCTTCGCAAAGACGGCAGCCCGCCGCCCGCGTGAAGCGACCCGATGCGAGTCGGGTACATCCTCAGGATGCGCAGCGCTGGGAGCGGCCCAAGGGCCTCCAGCGAATCGCCGGAGAAGCTCGCCAGGTGCAGGTGCTCCAGGCCAGTCGCCGCGTGCATGTTCCGAAGATGGCGAGCCGACCAGCGGGCCCATAGGCTCTTCAGGCGAGGCAATCCAGCGAGATCGATGGGAAGCGTGCCATCAGTATTTGCATGCAACTCTTCCAGCGTTGGATGAGGCGGAAACGGCAAATATGTGCCACGAAAGTCGCCCCAAAGACGCAAGAATCGAAGCCTCGGCAACTCCGCGAGAAAACTAAGGTCCTTGAGGGGATGAGCATTGTCCGGCCAGATCACTAGCCTCACCGGATCATGTCGACGGCAGATCTCCAGGAGGCCAGCCGGATCGCTTCCACTAAGCGCCAACTCAACTCCCACTTCGGATTCAGAAAGCTGACTAATATTTACCATATATCTCCACTTGAAGCAAGAATACATCATATTGCTTCCATCTAATTTCCGTACTGTTCGGTGGGTTGATTTTGTTCGAGTTCCCATTGCCCTTTCCGCCGAGAAGGTTGTCCAATATTTCTCGCTCTATCTGACGCCGCTCGTTCCTAGTCTTTCCAGTCGCAGGGATAATGAGCACTGCGTCTCCGTCGTTAATC
Organism: Fimbriimonadaceae bacterium; assembly: GCA_041742415.1. Lineage (GTDB taxonomy): Bacteria > Armatimonadota > Fimbriimonadia > Fimbriimonadales > Fimbriimonadaceae > JBGSIR01. The sequence continues at coordinate 5,267 of JBGSIR010000413.1, forward strand.
CTACCTCGCCCTTCGTGTGTACCCATTCGGCCGGGTATGGTTCCAGATTCGCCGACGTATGGCACATCGCCGTTGCCCCGGTCTTCTGGGATAATATAGACGCCCTCGGCGGCCTCAGAAATGGCAGTTTCCACCGCTTCTTCCTTAAGCTCTGCCAGAATCTCTTTGACTGTCTTGGAAATGGTCTTTCCAATTGCCTTCCCAGTCTGATTTCCGACTGCTTTCACCAGGAACGCAGCAAGTGGGATAAGCAGGAGTTTAGGGGTCAGGCCGTCACTGTCAGTGAACCCAGTCGGATTCCCGAATCCTCCTCCATAGCCGTACCAATTCCGCCCATCCTTTATCGGATCCCGCGTCAGGAAGCGGCCGGTGGAGGAGTCGTAGTAGCGGTGGCCGAGAAGGCGAAGGCCTGAGCCGTCCTCCTGGTAGCCGAAGCTGCCCGCGTAGCCAAATGGGCCCTGCCAAGCTCCAAAGCCGCCGGATTCCAGGTTCCCAAAGGCGTCGTAGACCCGGAAAGCGGAGAGCGAGCCGCTGACTGAGCTCTGCGAGGCCGCGTTTTTGATGCCGGAGTGCTGGAAGGTGGAGACGGTGCCGCGTCGTTCGGAGATGCCGGGCGTGTAGGCCGCCGAGGAGTCCCGCAGGACGGGATCGGTGACGTAGGCGCCGTCGCGGACGAAGGTTTGGGAGGCTCCGTTCTCGATCTTCGAGACCCGGGTGTCGAGGCCGTTGTAGGTGTTGGTCTGCGAGACTCCTGGGCCGCTCAGCGAGGTGACGCGGGATTCGAAGTCATAGGACATAGTGGTCGTCCCGGCGGCAGAAACGATGGAAGTCGTGCGCCCAGCAGCGTCGTAGCCATAGGTTTTCGAGCCTCCGGTCCAGGCCAGCGAGAGCAGCTTGTCGCCGTCGTCATAGGAGTAGCTCTCGGTGACGCCGTTGCGGATCTTGGTGATCCGGTTGCCGTTGCCGTCGTAGGTGTAGCTGGCCGTGTAGCCGGTCCGGCTCTCCGAAGTGAGCTAGCCCGCCGCGTCGTAGGTGTAGGTGGTCGGAACACCGGCCATCGTGTGGGTCGTGACCTGCGAGGCGTTGTCATAGGCATAGCTCTGCGCGCGCAGCACCGTGCCCGTCGAGTTCTTGACCGTGATGGAGGTGAGCCGGTTTCGCGTGTCGTAGGCGAGGTCTTCGTAGGTTCCGCTTGAGAAGGTCTTCTTGGAGACCCGGCCCAGGGAGTCGTAGGTGAAGGAGGTTGCTTCGGAGAAGCGGTTGGTGATGCTGGCCGGGCGTCCGGCGCTGTCGAAGGACGTGACCGCCGAGCCGAGGCCGACTTCGGTGAGCGTCGTGCGCTGTCCGGCGGTGTTGTAGGCGTAGGTGAGATTGCCCTGGGGCTGGTTCAGCCCGGTGAGCTCGCTCGCGCTGTTGTAAGTCCAAGTGGTCGTGCCGGTTCCGTCGACCATGGAGGTGCGGCGTCCGGCAGCGTCATAGGCCAAGGTGGTGTCCGTTCCCGAGGGGTAGTCGACCAGAGTTGAGCGGCCCGCATCGTCAAAGCCGTAGCTGACGGTGTAGCCCATCGGCGAGACATAAACGCTGGATTCGCCCGCTGCGTTGTATGTCCACTGCTCAACCGCGCCGTCGGGCATGGTCAGCGAGGCGGTGTCGCCCCGGGTGGTGTAGGTGTAGGCGCGGGTTTTGCCGCGGCCGTTGGTGACCGAGGTCTTCCAGCCATTGCTGTTGTAGGCGTAAGTTTCGGTGTCCCCGCGCCCGTTGGTGTGGCTGTTGAGGCGGCGGGAATCGTCGTAGGCCCAGGTGACGGTGCGGCCGATCTCATCGGTGACGCCGATGCGGCTGCCCTCCAGGTCGTAGGCGGTGCTGATGCTGGCGCCGCCCGGGTGGGTGGCCTGCGTCGAGCGGCCCCAGGCGTCGTAGGTGAGTGACGTCTGGTTGTTGGCGGCGTCCTTCACCCACACCACTCGGCTCAAGCCGTCGTAGCCCAGGGTCGAGCTGATGCTGGCGGGGTCAACGGATTGGGTCAGCTCTCCCTTGAGGTTGTGGGTGAGGGTCGTGGTGCGGTTCAGCGCGTCCTTGGTCGTTGCCAGGTTGCCGTAAGCGTCATAGGTGTGGCGCACGGCCGCACGGCCCAGGGGGTCGGTGACTTGGGTCAGCCGCCCGCTGGAATCATAGGTGTAGGTCGTGGTTTGGTTGAGCGCATTCTTGACGGTGAGCAGGTCGTTCTGCGCGCTGTAGGTGTAAGTGGTGGTCTGGTTGAGAGGGTTTTTGGCCGTCAGGACGTTGCCGTTGGCGTCGTAGGTGTAGGTCCAGACTTTGCCCCGCTTGTCCGTCTTGGTGAGGACATTGCGGTCGGCGTCATAGGTGTAGCTCTGGCTGAAGCTGGCCGGGTCCACGGCGCTGGCGAGCAGGCCGCTGGAGTAGTTGTGCACCACGCTCTGCCCGCCGGGCATCGTGATGGTGGTGGCCGCTGCGCCATAGCTGTAGCTGGTGGTGTGGCTCAGCGGCGTGCTGAACGAGGCCATCCGCTGGGAGCTGTCGTAAGTCCAGCTCCACACTTTGCCGCGCAGGTCGGTCTCGGTGAGGATGTCGTGGGTGGCGTTGTAGGTGAATGAGCGGGTGTGAGAGTTTCCGCCGAGCGCCGGGTAGGTAATGCCAGTGAGCTGGCCCGAGCCGTTGTAGGCGAAGCTCCAGACGCGGCTGATGGGGTCGGTGATGGAGCTGACGCGGCCGCCCGCATCATAGGCCAGGGTCAGGGCGCGCCCGTCGGCGCTGGTGATGGCGGTGATGTCGCCCGAGCCGTTGCGCGTGAGCGTGGTGGAGTTGCCGCTCTTGTCCTTGACCGCCGTAAGCCGCCCGCTGGAGTCGAACTCCCACTTGCTGCGGTTCTTGAAGGTGAGGGTCCAGTCGCCGCCCACGTTCCGCACCAGGCTTGCGTTCCACCCGGCCGGAGGCGAAAAGGCGCCGCCCGTCTCGGTGTAGGGCACGGTGAGCCCATCCGGCATGCGGATGATGGCGGATGAGCCCGAGGTGTAGTCGATGGTGGCGCTGTAGGAGTGGCTCCAGCCGTGTCCAAAGACATCGTCGTAAGAGCCAAGGCTGTTGTGGCTGAGGGTGAACGCGACGCCCGAATCGCCCCGACTAGCCCAGCCCACGAGGCCGAGGCTGGAGAGCTTGTTGCCGGTGTTGGTGTTGGTTTCTCCGC
>JBGSIR010000414.1:0-6324 GCA_041742415.1 Fimbriimonadaceae bacterium
TGGACCGGTGACCCACAACCCCGACCGGGACGACATGAACGATTGGACCGCCATCGGCGGCGGCGACGGCAGCATGATCCAAGTGGACCCGCGCAATGGCGGGGACCTGGTCTACATCGCCTCGCAGTTCGGCGCCTTCCAGTCGCTGAACCAGGCCACAGGCCAGCGCCGGTCGGTGAGGCCGCGCGGAGCCGGCCTGCGCTTCAACTGGCTGGCCCCCATCCTCATCTCGCCCCACCACCCCGACATCATCTATTTTGGAAGCCAAAAGCTGCACAGATCGTTCAATCAGGGCCAGGACTACACGGACCTGAGCGGCGACCTGACCAAGAACCGGCCCAACGGCGACGTGCCCTTCAGCACGCTCACCCAGATCAGCGAAAGCCCCTTCACCTTCGGGCGGCTCTACATCGGGGCCGATGACGGCACGATCAAGACCACGCCCGACGGCGGCATCACCTGGACCGACATCAGCACCCCGGCCAAAGACCGCTGGGTGACCCGCCTCACCGCCAGCCCCCACAAGGAAGGCCGGCTCTACGCCAGCCAAAACGGCTATCGCCAGGATGAGTGGACGCCCTATGTGTGGGTGAGCGAAGACCACGGAGCCACCTGGACCTCCATCGCTTCGAACCTGCCGTTTGAGCCAGTGAACACCCTTCGCGAAGACCCCAAGAACCCGAACGTGCTCTATGTGGGCACCGACATGGGCGTCTATGTCTCGCTCGACCGCGGCCAGCGATGGCACACGGTGGGCGGCGGCATCCCGAATACCCCGGTGCACGACCTTGCGGTGCATCCCCGAGACGGCATCATGGTCATCGCCAGCCACGCCCGCAGCGTGTGGAAGTTCGATGTCAAGCCCATCCAAAACCTCACCGCCGAAGCCATGGCCAAGCCGTTGGAGATCCTCAGCTCCAGCGCCGACGCCGTGAGCGGACTTCCCTACCGCCGCAAGCCCGAATACGCCGGCCCCGGCGCCCCGGATGCCCTGGCCCGCGCGCAGTTCTGGTCCAACGAGGCCGGAACGGTGCTGGCCGAGCTGGTGGGTGAGGACGGCAAAGTCGCCGCGACGGTGCAGGTGGAGGCCGGATACGGCTTCAACGACCTGAGCATGAGTCTGCGCATCAGCGACGAGAAGCCCGTGCCGGTGGGAGCCACGGCTCCCCCGAAGACGGCCCAGGAAGCCCTGGCCGACCCGCACGCGGCGCTTCGCGCGGTCTATGTGCCTGCGGGCAACTACACCCTGCGCATCACGCGGGGCAGCGTCAAGGCGGAGACTTCCCTGCGCTTCCGCTGACAAAAAAAAGGGGGCGGAGCCACAATGGCTCCGCCCCTCTTTTTGATCAGTCCCCGCCGCTGTCGACGGGCTCAACGATCAGGTTGGAGCCGTTCAGGGTGAACTGCTGAGACTGACCTTGCACCTGCACCACGATGGTGAAGGGGAAAGTGCCAATGTTGTTCAACCCCGCCGTGCGAAGCATGTTCAGACGGATCTCGCGCCGCTTGCGGCCATCACTCACCGGAGTGTCAGGGCCAAAGTCAATGACCGTATCCTCAAAGTTACGGCTCATTTTGGACTGAACGTCTTGGTTGGCAAAGTTCGAAGCGACCAGCACAACATTGCCCGAGAACGAGGCGTCCGTCGTCAGCTCGAACGTATAGGAGGCGCCATTGTTGTCAAAGCTGCCGCTGCCAAACTGCTGAACAGTGTCATCCGGAATGGAGAACAGCGCAATGCCAAAGTTCGGACCGGCAGGCGCCTGCACAGTCAAGACTCCCGTCACCGTCTGCGCCTCGTTGGTGCCGCGCCGCTGGGCGCGAATCGTATAGGGGAATTCACCGGAAGCAGCTGAAGAAGGAGTGATGCCCGAAAGTGTGAACACACAGCCTGAGCTGCTCTTGATCGGCGAAGCGAGTAGAGGCGGGCAGGTGATCGAGTCCACGTTGAGATCCGGCTCCCAGGTGCTCGGAATGCCTGAGAACGAGAGGTCGTAGGTGCTGCGGTCGCCCGCATAGCTGTCCGTGATGACGATCTCATTGGTGATCGAGAAATTCTCGTCTTGACCGAGCGTACGGTTTCCGCCGCCGATCAGGTTCCAGTTGAGGGTCGGAGGAGTGGTCCCGCCGTCGATGCCCTGCGCGAGCGGACTGCGGCCCGGGCAGTCGGCGCCGGAAATCATAAGAAAGGCGGCCGTGAGCAGGCTGCCGAGGGCAATGCTGCGGAATTTCATCAGAACTTCACCTTGATGCCGGCGCCGATGGCGGGCGTGTTGTCGAGCGAGGCCGAAAGCGACAGCGCCGTAGTGGAGCCCAGCGAGTTCGTCACAAAGCCGTAGACCATGGCGTTCGGCATCAGCTGGAAGGCAGCCATCACGCTATAAACCCCTGCGGTATCGGACGCGCCTGTCGTCACGCTTCGAGTGTTGCGGCCGATATAGGGCATGAAATAGTCGCCCGAAACATAGACGGGGCCAAACATGCGGCCCAGCGAGAGGCCATAGGCCGCCGTGTTGGCTTCCGAGTTGTAGAAGCCTTTGACTCCAAGAGCCGCATTCACCTGGCTCACCGGCAGCCGGTAAGCGACCGTGTAGGCGAAACCGGGGGTGTCGGTGGAGGGAGTGCTGAGGAAGCTGAAGCCCACCGAATAGGTGAGTCCGCTGATCGCGGGCACGCCGGCGCGAAGGCCGACTTCAAGCTCCGATCCCCCAGAGCGCAGGTTGAATCCCGGCCCGCGGAAGGTCACCGGCTCGGCAGAAGCTCCTCGGGCATAGAGTTCGGCCAAGCCCATAAATCCCTTGCGGTACTCCGCCGAAATCACGCTGTCAACGTCCTTTTCAGAAAAGAACTGGCCTTGGACGCGAAGCGAGGCGGCATCGGCCTCCAGGATGCTGCCGGTCTGCAGGTTCAAAGAGTCGGCAGATGCCGCGGCTCCCGAACCCAGCGCCGCCAGCCAAAGGGCCGGGCGCAAAGATGTGACTTTCATTTTAATTCACCGTGGGAATAGGACTCCCAAGAGGAGTATAGCGACGATTGCTAACCGTCCAGGCCTTGGCGCATGGCGCGAGCCTCGTCTTTGCCCTTGATCGATTCGCGCTTGTCGTGCTTTTTTCGGCCCCGCGCCACCGCCACCAGCACCTTGGCTTTGCGCCCCTTGAAGTAGACCCGCGTCGGGATCAGGCTGAATCCTTTGTCTTCGGACTGCCGCCGCATCTGCTCGATCTCGCGGCGATGCATCAGCAGCTTGCGGTCGCGCCGCCGCTCCGGCCGCCAGGCCCCCGCGTGAGAGTAGGGCTCAATGTCCATGTTGTAAAGCCAAAGCTCGCCGTTGTAGATTCGGCAGAAGGAATCGGTGAGGCTGGCCCGGCCCGCATAGATGCTTTTGACCTCACTGCCAAGCAAAACGATGCCCGCCTCAAGGGTCGAGGCGATCTCATAGTCATATCGCGCGCGCCGGTTTTCAATCGTCGCCGGGCCCGAAGGCTTGCTTTTGCTCTTTTTGGCCATGGCCGGAGGACTGCCCGCAATTCGGGCGCGTGGGTACATTCTATCGTATGAGTCGCACTGCGGCGTTCGGCGCATTGGCAGCAGCCCTCCTTTTGGCGGGATGCAAGCAGGATTCTGGCGGTCTGAAGGAGCAGAAGGTCCCCGGCCTCACAGAACTGCGCAAGACGGTCACCACTCCTGGCCCCGACGGCGCCCCCGTGGCCGAAGAAGGCGACCGGGTCTATGTCTATTACGAAGGAACCCTGCCCAACGGCGATTTCTTCGACGGAAACATCGACAACCCCGAAAACACCAACATCTTCACTTTTATCCTGGGCCAAAACATGGTGATCCAAGGCTGGGATGAAGGCGTGAAGGGCATGAGGAAGGGCGAAAAGGCCACTTTGGAAATCCCTGCCGCAAAAGCCTATGGCCCCGGAGGTTCGCCCCCCAAAATCGGCCCGAACACCGACTTGAAGTTCGAAGTTGAGCTGTTCGACCTGATCAAGAAAGGCGAAGACGACATCTACGACGCCGAGCTGATTAAGGACGGCACGGGGCCGGTCATCAAGAAGGGCGACTCCGTGACCATCGACTACGAAATTCGCCTGCTGCAGGGAGACATCGTTGACTCCAGCCTCGCAAGAGGAAAGACCGAAACCTATGTCATTGGCGATGGCGACGTCATCAGCGGACTTGACGAAACTCTGATCGGCCTTCGCGGCGGCAGCCACCACAAGTTCAAGCTCCCCCCGAGCCTGGCCTATGGACCGGGCGGCCGCGACGGAGTTCCTCCTGGCATGATCGTTTTCGCCGACGTCTACATCCGCGCCGTGAACGGGCAATAGTCGCACCTGCCGACACGCCCGAGCCTGGAAACCGTAAGAACAGTGAACATGAAGATGCTTCGAGTCGCTCCCGCAGCCATGGCCATGATGCTGGCTGTGCCGGCCGCCACGCAGGTCAGCAGTTCTGCCGACGGCATGCTCATGCGCATCAAGTGGACGCAGGGCAAGTCCTACAACTATGCCATCAGCGCCTCCTTCACCGCACCCCAGATGAAGGAGCCCATGACCACCCGCAGCAGCCTCGGCATGACCGTCGAGAAGGTTTCGGGCGGCACCGCAACCCTCAAGGTCACCGGAACGGGCATGGACTTCAGCGGAATGGGCCCCGGCGGAAGCCGCACGGTGGGTGAAAACACCGAGCAGACCATCACCGTGACGAACCAGGGCAAAGTGAGCCAGGCCGGCGGCGCCGCCCAGTTCATCATGCTCCCGGTGAAGCGGGTGAAGCCGGGCGACACCTGGACCACCGAGCAGTCCGTAAGCGGCCCGACAGGCCCCTTGAAGACCAAGACCACCTATCGCCTGGTCGGCACGGCCACTCTGGGCGGAGTGAAAGTGGCGGAGCTGAACGTGGGCCTTTCTGGCTCCGGCTCCGGAGTCAACAGCAGCGGCCACGGCAAGGTCTTCATCAACATGGCCGACGGCCTGGTTCAGCAGACGGCCATCAAGCAGAACATTCGAATCTCCAACCCCGAAGGCGGCGCCCCCATGAACGTGGGCAACGACCTTGCGCTCAAGCGCGTCACCGGCTAAATGATTCGCGTCCTGGCTCCAGATTCGCCTCCCCTGCGCTCGCTCTTCGCGTCGCATCCAGGAGTTGAGCTGGAGCCAGCGCCCGGCCCCGCGGGCCAGATCACCTGGTCACAAGGCGAGTGGCATCGCAGCATTCGCCTCGATGGTTCGGTTCAAGGGGAGTTCGGCCTGGCCGAGCTGATGGACAACAATCCACTGGTCTGCGCCGACACGGCCAGCGTGCCGCCCCCCGCCGCCGCCCTGGCCTTGGCCGCCCTGGGGCCGATCTGGCAGTCCGGACTCATCTGCGGCGAACCGGCCTTTGACATGAGCCAAGATGCCGACCTGGCCCCCTGGCTCGCGTCGATCCAATTCTCCGAGAGCTTCACTGCCTCGGCCCGCCCGGACGCCCTCGACGGAGTGGCGGCCCTCAATCTCTTTGTGCCAATCTCCAATCCGCCCGATTGGAGCGACCTCGACACCCTTTATGAAGAGGCGTATGGCGGCTCGTTCTATGTGCGAAAGCACGACGGCGACTGGACGACGGCCTCCGCTCTCGGCTCCCCTGCTCTGCTCTACAGTCTCCGAATCTCGCCCGGAGACGGCGAATCGCTCCTGACCGTGCAGACGATGTGCGACTTGGAATTCGGCCTCGGCGCCGCCCGAGCGGTGCATCTCTTCAACATCATGTGCGGCTTTGAAGAGTGCCTGGGCATCCCCGATCAGCTTCCGTCGAGATCGTAGACCGGGGGGCTGGGCGTGGTCTCGCGCGAATCCAGCATGTCTGGCCCGGAGCCAGCCTGCCGCTCATAGAGCCCCTTTTCGGTCTTGCGATATGTCGTGAAGCCATGCTGGGCCGCCTTGTCGGCATCCGATTTCACCGCGCGGGTCACCGAAACTCGGCTCACCACGCGCTTCACGGGCAGGCCGGTCTCCGGGCACTCGGTGAGCGGCGGACTGCTCACCGCCTGCAGCCATTCGAACCGACGCGGTCGGCCCTCAGGCTTGTCTTCGGTGTATTCATACTCGTAGATCGGCATGGACCTCTTTGATGATACGCCGATGGGACGGCTCAATGAGCGCATTGCCGGGTGCCGCCAGTGCCCCCGGCTGGTGGATTGGCGGGAAAAGACGGCCCGCGAAAAGCGGCGCTCTTTTGCCGACCAGGAGTATTGGGGACGGCCCGTGCCCAATCTGGGCGACCCCGAGGCTCAGGGCCTCATCATCGGCCTGGCCCCCGCCGCGCATGGCGCCAACC